>CAMJDE010000071.1 GCA_946404295.1 uncultured Clostridia bacterium
CGGAGTTCTTCATCTTTTTCTCGCCGTCGCTATAATAGTCGAGCGCGCTCGTCCGGAAGAGTAAGCCCTGTTTTACCCGTTTGCCGTCGGTCGTTTTCCAGCCGCCGAGGTCGCGGACGTTCATCACGCCCCCGACCGACAGGTTGCGCGGCGCGGCGTCGGCGGTCGTGAAGGATCCGGGCGTCTCTTCGTTTACCGTAAAGAAGTAGCGCGTGCCGATCTTCAGATTATAGACGTCGAGCGTCGGGACGTCGGTCGTGAAAACCCGCGCGTCCGAGAGGTCGGCGTTCTCGCTCACCCGGACGGTATAGGGTCCCGGCACGTCGGCGTCCCACGAAAGGGTAACGGGCAGCGGCGCGTCGGCGGGGGCAAAACCGTTGGCGTATTGCTCGCAGTTTTCGTTCGCGTCCGAAAGAAACGCCCGCTGTACGGGCGTATGGAGATCGATCGGGGAGTTGATTGGATGCAGTTTCATCTTATTTTCCCGTCGATCCGAATCCGCCCGCGCCGCGTTCGGTGGAGGGTAGCTCGTCGACCTCCTCGAAGACGGGGGTTTCGACCTTTTCGATCACCAGTTGCGCGATCCTCTCGCCGCCCTTGACGGTGCGGACCTGCCCGCTCTGGTTGTAGAGCGCGACGAGGATCTCCCCGCGGTAGTCGGCGTCGATCACTCCGACCTTGTTCGCCGGGGCGAGCCCCATTTTGACCGACAGCCCCGAGCGCGCAAAGACGAACCCGGCGTAGCCCGCCGGAATGGCGGCGGCGATCCCGGTCGGGATCAGAACGGTCTCGCCCGGCTGAATCCGCACCTCACCGTCTGTGCAGGCGTAGAGATCCGCCCCCGCCGCGAGGTCGGAGGAATAGCGGGGAAGGGTGGCTCCGGGTCGGGTTTTCTTGATTTCGATCTTCATTTTGCGGGACGGGGAAGCCCCCCGCCGTCCTTTCGTTTTTCTACCCTCTATTGTAACATATTCCGGGCGCAAAATCAATTTCTTCGGAAAAAAACTTGCGGGTTTCGCGCGAATGTGGTATGATAATAAAAGAAAGCCGATCGTCCGGCGTCGACCGGAGCGATCGCGGAGGGGAAAATATGGATCAACCGTTCATCAGTCTGCTCTGGCAGGACGAGGCGTCGAAAGAGCGCCATACCGATCCCGCGAACCGTCCCGACGTGCGCGACAGCGTGTGCCGGGAACTGGGGCTCACGGGTCTTCTCGGCTTGCGCGACGGTTCCCCCGTCGCCTTCTTCACGAGCGATTCCGAGACGATCGCTTACCGCGAGGCGACCTTTGCCGATCTGCTCGCGATCCCCGAACTCGGCAGGACGCTCTCCGACGTCGTGCCGCTGCTCTCCGACGTCACCGAACTGCGCAGACTCGACCGCGACCTCGGCGCGTCGTCGGGCGAATCCTACCTTTACAGCATCACCGAGATTGAACTCTATATCGCCGTGATCGACCTTTTGCACAAGGGGCTTTCGCCCGTGCGCGAGAAGATCGCGAGCCCGGCGTTTAAGACCCTCTCGTCCTTCATTTCGGAATACGTCGAGAGCGAATACTACCGGGATCTCAACGACCGCCTGAAAAAACTCTCCTCGCGGGTGCGCGAGATCAAGAGCATTACGGTCGGGGTCAACCTCGACGGCGAACTGCGCCCGTTTGAGGCGGGGGTGCTTTCGGTCAACGCCGAACCGTTCCGCTCCGAAAAGGTGCTCGACAAGATCCTCCGGCTCTCGTTCAAGAACGACGCGATGACCTGCATCGCCGCCCTGACCCCCTTCGGGAAAGGGCAGTCGGACAACCGCCGCGAGGCGCTGATCGGCGCGTTCAACACGGCGATCGAGGACGTGTTCCGCTCCTCGGTCAAGTCGTGGCGGAATATCGTCGGCGAATACGTCATCGAGAACACCGACTTTATCCTGCGTCTGCTGCCCGAGATCGAGTTCGTCACGCGGGCGACGGCTTTGATGCGGCGGCTCTCGGATCGCGGCTATCCCGTCGTGACCCCGACGATCTCGCCGATCGAAAACAAGGACTTTTCGGCGGTGGGACTCTACAACCCCGACGTGGCGCTCCGGATCGAGGAGGAGATCGTCGAAAACGACTTTGCCTTCGACGAAAACGCGCGGATCTACGTTCTGACGGGTCCGAACCGGGGCGGCAAATCGGTCGTTACCTGCGCCGTGGGGCTCGCGCAGGCGATGGCGCAGCTCGGGCTTCGCGTTCCGGCGAAATCCGCCGTCATCAGCCCGGTCGACGGGATCTACACCCACTTCCCCGAGGGCGCCGACGATACGATCGACAAGGGGCGGCTCGGCGAGGAGTGCGCGCGGCTGCGCGAGATATTCGATTCCGTGACCGAAAACTCGATGGTCCTGCTCGACGAATCGCTCTCGTCGACGGGGGCTTACGAGGCGTCGTATATCGGGCAGGAGATTTTGACCGGGTTCGGCGTCGCGCGTTGCCGCGGGATCTTCTCGACCCACCTGCACGAACTCGCCGCCGCCGTCCCCGAGGTGAACGAAAAGATCCGGGCCGCGGGCGGCGTTCCGGTCGATACGCTGGTCGCCGGGATAGAGGAGGGGCGCCGGAGTTTCAAGATCGTGCGCGCCAAGCCCGACGGCAAGAGTTACGCCCGCGACATCGCGAACAAGTACGGGCTCTCGCTGTCCGACATCGAGCGTCGGCTCGCCGAACGCAAAAAAGACTGATTCATGCGCCACAGGCGCGCATCATCGCGGAGCGACATCATGCCGCAGGCGCATCATTTGCCCGCTGGGCAACGTCATTACGAAAAAACGCCGCCGAACAAACCGTTCGGCGGCGTTTTTGATTTGCCGACGGTTTGACCGAGAGAAACGAGGCAGGATTTGTCGTTTTCGTTCTCGTCGGCGTAGTGGTCTACGGCAGAGAGCGAAAACGGCAAAAGGCAAGGCGAGACGGGCGTTGCCGCCCGCCTCTTATTTATTGTGCGATTGATTCGGATACCGTATCGGCTCCGGCAACAGGCGGTTTATTATTCTTTTCGCCTTGCCGGTGCTGCCCGTTTGTCGACGGTTTGACCGAGAGAAACGAGGCAGGATTTGTCGTTTTCGTTCTCGTCGGCGTAGTGGTCTACGGCAGAGAGCGAAAACGGCAAAAGGCAAGGCGAGGCGGGCGTTGCCGCCCGCCTCTTATTCATTGTGCGATTGATTCGGATACCGTATCGGCTCCGGCAACGGGCGTTTTAGTATTCTTTTCGCCTTGCCGGTGCTGCCCGTTTGTCGACGGTCAAATGTTGCGGACGCGGATGAAGGCGTCGTTCTGTTCGATCAGGGCGACGGTCTCGTCCTTGACCTTCTCTTTGGTCTCGACGATCGTGTAGGCGTAGTCGCCCTTCGAGCCGTTCGCCATATTCTCGATGTTGATGCCGGACGCCGACACCTGCGAGGTGATGAACGAGAGGGTGTTCGGAACGTTCTTGTGCATCACGCAGATCCGATGGGTTCCGGGCGCGACGGGCAGCTGCACGTTCGGGTAGTTGACGCTGTTTTTGATGTTGCCGGTTTTGAGGAACTCGTCGAGTTCGTGCGCCGCCATCACCGCGCAGTTGTCCTCGGACTCCTCGGTGCAGGCGCCGAGATGCGGGATGCTGACGATGCCCTTGACGCCCTGGGTCGCCTCGGTCGGGAAGTCGGTGACGTAGGCGGCGACCTTACCGGAGGCGAGCGCCTCTTTCAGGGCTTCGGCGTCGACGAGGTCGGCGCGCGCGAGGTTGATGATCCGCACGCCGTCGCGCATCTTGGCGATGGTGTCGCGGTTGATCATATTCTTGGTGGTCGGGGTGGCGGGAACGTGGAGGGTGATGTAGTCGGCTTTCTCGTAGATCTCGTCGTAGGTCGCCGCCTTCTCGACCGAGCGGGAGAGTGACCACGCGGCGTTGACCGTGATGTAGGGGTCGCAGCCGAGAACTTCCATGCCGAGGTGGTGGGCGGCGTTGGCGACAAGACCGCCGATCGCGCCCAGTCCGATGACGCCGAGCGTTTTGCCCGCGATTTCGCATCCGCCGTAGGCGCTCTTGCCCTTCTCGACCGATTTCGCGACGTCCTGCGTCAGGGTCTTCGCCCATTCGACGCCTCCGACGATATCGCGCGAAGCGAGCATCAGGGCGCAGAGAGCCAGTTCCTTCACGCCGTTGGCGTTGGCGCCGGGCGTGTTGAAAACAACGATCCCCTGTTCGGCGCAGCGGTCGACCGGGATGTTGTTGACGCCGGCGCCGCAGCGGGCGATGGCGAGCAGATCACGACCGAACTCGACGTCGTGGAGCGCGGCGGAGCGGACCATCATCGCGACGGGGTTGTCGAGGGCGTCGCCGACCGCGTATTCGCTGCGGTCGAAGACGTCGGTCCCGACCTTCGCGATCTTATTCATCAAAAGGATGTTTTTCATCGTTCTTTCCTCGCTTCAGTCTTTCTTCGGGTTCTCTTTGGCAAAGACCTTCATGAACGAGACCAGTTTCTCGACGCCCTCGATCGGCATCGCGTTGTAGATCGAGGCGCGCATACCGCCGACCGAACGGTGACCCTTCAGGTTCTTCAGCCCCTGCTTCGCCGCCTCGGACGCGAACTTCTTGTCGAGGTCGGGGTCGCCCGTGACGAAGGTCACGTTCATCATCGAGCGGCTCTCGCGCTCGACGGGAGCGAAATAGTAATCCTGGCTGTCGAGATAGTCGTAGAGGATCGCCGCCTTCTTTTGGTTGCGTTCCTTCATGGCGTCAAGACCGCCGATCGAGAGGATCCAGTCGAACACCAGCCGCGCCATGTAGATGCACCAGCAGGGCGGGGTGTTGTACATCGAGCCGTTCTCCGCCATCAGGTTGTAGTCGAACATGGCGGGGGTGTCGGGACGGGCGTGGCCGAGCAGGTCCTCGCGGACGATGACGATGGTCACGCCGGCGGGGGCGATGTTCTTCTGCGCGCCCGCGTAGATCAGACCGAACTTCGAGACGTCGACCGGCTCGGAGCAGATGCAGGACGACATATCGGCGACCAGCGGAATATCGCCCGTGTCGGGGATATAGGGGAACTTGGTCCCGTAGATCGTGTTGTTGAAGCAGATGTGGACGTAGTCGGCGTCGGGGCGGAAGCTCTCCCGGGTCGTCGCGGGAACGTGGGTGAAGTTATCGCCCGCGCTCGAGGCGGCGACGGCGATATCGCCGTACTTCTTGGCTTCCTGATACGCCTTCTTCGAGAACTGACCCGAGACGATGTAGTCGGCTTTGCCCGATCCGGTGAGAAGATTGAACGGCACCGACGCGAACTGGGTCGACGCGCCCCCCTGCAGGAAGAGTACTTTGTAGTTGTCGGGGACGTTCATAACGCGGCGGAGCGACGACTCCGCACCCGCGATGATCTCCTCGAATTCGGGCGTCCGATGGCTCATCTCCATCACCGACATCCCGCAACCCTTGTAGTCGAGCAGATCTTTTTGTGCCTCCTCGAGAACTTCAAGAGGAAGCATAGAGGGTCCCGCAGAGAAATTGTAAACGCGTTTCATGTTCCCATCCCGTCCGTGCGGACGGATCCTTTCCCACAGCGCAAGCGCTGAAAAATAGTTGCCTTCATTATACATCAAAGGGCTGTTTTCGTCAAGGGTTTTTTGGCTTCCTTTGTATTTTTATAAACACTTCATACAGGGGGGCGGTTCTGTCCGCTCCTTTTTGTGAATAATTTATCAAGCGCGTATTCGGAACGCCCGACCCCCGTGTCCGCATATATAGGATATGGGGGCATTTTTCTCCCGAGTATCTGTTTTGGAGTTTGTTTATGTGTTCGATATGCGGACTGTTTGCGCCCCGGCGGATCACGCCGGAGAGGGCGGGGCTCGTTTGCCGGATGGGCGAGACGATGCGGGCGCGCGGACCCGACAAGAGCGGGAGTTATTCGGACTCCGACGTGGCGTTTCACCACAACCGGCTGGCGGTGATGGATCCCGCGCGGGGGGATCAGCCGATGACGGTGCGCTACGGGCGGCGCGCCTATACCGTCGTCTACAACGGGGAACTCTACAACGGCGGGGAACTCCGGCGGGAACTCGCGAAGTACGGCGTGCGGCTGAAAACGCGGTGCGACACCGAACTGCTCGTCTACGCCTACGCCGTCTGGGGAGAGGACTGCCTTTCCCGCTTGAACGGGATCTTTGCCTTCGCGGTCTGGGACCGCGCGGAGGAAAAACTCTTCTGCGCCCGCGATCCCCTCGGGGTCAAACCCTTCTTCTACGCGCTGCCGGAGGGGGACTTCTGCTTCGCGTCGGAGGTGAAAGCCCTGCTCGCCCACCCGGGGATCAAAGCCCGGATCGGGCAGACGGGGCTTTGGCAGCTTCTGTTTCTCACCCCGGTCACGCTGCGGTCGGTCCCGGTGTTCGAGGGGATCTTTGAACTGGAGCCCGGCGCGCGCCTTTCGGTCTCGGCGATGGGGATCGAAAAGCGCAGATATTTCTCCCTGCGCGCCGAACCCTTCTCCGAGGGGCGCGCCGAGTGCGTCGCGCATACGCGCGAACTCGTCTCCGACGCGATCCGGCGGCAGACCGAGAGCGACGTGCCGCTCGCCTGCTTTCTTTCGGGCGGGCTTGATTCGACGGTCGTTTCGGCGGTCGCCGCCCGGGCGTTTTCCGAACGGGGCGAGACGCTTTCGACTTATTCCTTCGAGTACGAGGACAACGAGTACGCTCCGACGCTCTTCCAGCCCAACCGCGACGACGGCTACGCCCTGCTCGCCGCGCGGGCGATCGGGTCGGATCACACCGTCCTCGTCGCTCCGAACGCGGCGGTGGCGGATCTGCTCGGCGAGGCGACCTTCGCCCGCGACCTGCCCGGGCAGGCGGATATCGACTCGTCGCTGTTGTATTTTTGCCGGGAGGTCAGGCGGCGGCACGTCGTCGCCATGTCGGGCGAGTGCGCCGACGAGATCTTCGGCGGCTATCCGTGGTTCTACCGTCCCGAGATGCTCGAGCGCGATTTCTTCCCGTGGATCCACGATCCGCTCGCGCGGGTCGGGCTTTTCCGGCGCGAATTCGCCCGCCCCGACGAGGGGCTTTCGTATCTCTCGGAACGCTATCGGGAGGTCGTTTCGTCGGTCGACGCGCTCGAGGGGGACACCCCCGAAATGAAGCGGTCGCGGATCGCCTCGGTGCTCTCGCAGTCGTATTTTATGCAGTCGCTCCTGGAACGGAAGGATCGGATGTCGATGGCGTGCGGGCTGGAGGTGCGCGTCCCGTTTTCCGACGCGCGGATCGCGTCGTATCTCTACAACGTCCCGTGGGAATACAAGTTTGAAAACGGGGTCGAAAAGGCGCTGCTCCGCGAGGCGATGCGCGATCTGATTCCCGAGGAAATCTACCGCCGGAAAAAGAGCCCCTACCCGAAGACCCACAGCAAAGAATACGAGCGGGCGGTCGTCTCGCTTCTGCGCCGGCGGCTCGCGCGTCCGCATTCGCCGCTCGCCGCTCTCGCCGACCCCGAAAAGGTCGCTTCGCTGCTCGACGGCGGGGAGGACGTGACCTGGTTCGGACAGCTGATGGCGCGCCCGCAGCTCGTCGCGTGGCTCTGCCAATTCGACCTGTTCTGTGAAAAATACGGCGTCGAGTTCGTCGATTGACGCTTTTTGGTGAACCTGTCTATTTTTTCGACGTCGGATTTGTGCAAGAGGTAGAATCGGGGAAATCGGATGGCGAAATCTTGACAAAGCCGCGCCGGCGTGGTACAATAAAACCGTCGAAAGGGAGTAGTACGTTGCCACCGTGCAGCGTGCGCGCGCCGTCAGCACGGCAGTTGCAAATGCCCGGCGCCCGCAGAATCAGAAATGATTTTACAAGACTTTTACTGTGCACACGGTAAAAGTCTTTTTTTGTAAGCTTCTTACCGATCGACAAAACCAAACGAACTTTTTTAAAGGGGGTTTTTACTATGCTCGTTATCATCATTCCGGTAATCGTCGCCGCATTTCTGGTGCTGATCGGTATCGTCGGATACCTGAAAGCGCCGCCCGACGTCGCCTATATCATCTCGGGGCTCGGGAAAAAGCGGATCCTCGTCGGTAAAGCGGGGTGGCGCGTGCCGTTCTTCGAGAGGGTCGACCGTCG
>CAMJDE010000072.1 GCA_946404295.1 uncultured Clostridia bacterium
GTCACGCGGACGATCATCGGCTGTTCGTTTGCCGGGATCGTGCCGTTGTCGTCGATCGGGTGCGCCCGCTCGCAGATCTCGTCGACGACGTCCATTCCCTCGGTCACGTGTCCGAAGGCGGCGTAGTCCCCGTCCAGGTGCGCGCAGCCCTCGGTCGTCTGACAGATAAAGAAGCCGGAGTTCGCGCTGTTCGGGTCCTTCGCGCGCGCCATCGAGATCGTGCCGCGCTCGTGCTTTAAGGGATTGTTCACACCGTTCGATTCGAATTCGCCCTTGATCCGCGCGGCGCTCCCGTCGCCCGCGCCGCCCTGCGCCATAAAGCCCTTGATGATGCGGTGAAAGGTCGTCCCCTCGTAGTAGCCCGACCGCGCCAGTCTGACGAAGTTTTCGACCGTGATCGGCGCGGCGTGCCCGTCGAGAAATACGGTGATCGTCCCGTACCCGTCGACCTCGATATCGGCGTAGTAGTCCTTATAAACGGTCTTTTGCCACGGTCTGATCACAAGCAGCGCGATCAGCCCCCCGATCAGCACCACGACCGCCGCCAAAACGATCCACGGGGTCGGGCTCTTTCCCGGCTTTTGCGGGGGGTTTTTGGCGTTTTGCCGGTTTTTCATTCGCTGACGGTTCTTCGAGACGGGCATTTCTTCTTTCCTCTTTCGTTCTCCGAATACGGGGCGTTTTTCCTTTTCCACTATACCATTTTCTCGACGGAATGTCAAGCGAAACCTACGATCCGGTAACCTTTTGAAATGATTTGTTTTCCGATGGTTTATAAAAGTTGCGTTTCGAGGGGTTGCATTTTTTATCCAAAAGTAGTATAATAAAAATGAAAACCGATACGCTTTCTCTTTTCTTTCGGAAACCTGTTGACAAATATTACCAGTATATGGTAAAATGAATCGACGGGATTTGTACCGTTTGACAGAAAGGAGAAAAGCACGCCATGAAAAAAACTCTATCCTTCCGTATTCTTTCACTCTTGTTTGCCCTCGTTTTTCTCGTTACGGCTCTTCCCCTCGGCATCTTTGCAAACGACACGGAAACGACCGAAGAAGCGGCTGCCGCAAACGAAGAATTGACAGCGACCGTATCCGAGGGAGGTTCTCTCCTTCCGACCGGGTATGAACCCGAACCGTCTTTCGTTACCGAAGTTACAGAACTACGGACGGAAAACGTCAAACATTTCGATAACGGCGACGGAACCTATGAAGCCGTCTCCTACGGGACTGCCGTCCACCGCAAGGACGTCGACGGCAAATGGCAGGACATCGACAATACGCTGACCTTACGCGAGGATCGGGGCGTGGAGCGCTATGTTTCTTCCGACGCGCGGATCTCGTTTGCCCCTGTAACATCGGGCGACGGCGCAATCTGGTCGCTTTCGGAAAACGGGTATTCCGTTTCGCTATCCCTCTCCGAAGCCGATCTGCGTGCGGGCGCCGGCGCAGACGTCAGGAACCACGCCACGCGGGCGGAACAGGTCGCTGCGGCGAAAAAAGCCGACGATCGCGAAGCCGTTCTCCGTGTCGACAACAGCACGTCGATCGTCTATCGGAACGTTCTTGCGAACGTCGATCTTGAGTATATTCTTTCGGGCAACGATGTCAAAGAGACAATCCTTGTCCAAAACGTCTGCGAGAACTACGACTATTCTTTCAAACTCTCGCTCTCGTGGCTGATCCCGAAAGAGACCGAAGACGGCGCGATCCTGCTTTGTGACGCCGAGTCCGGAGAGGAGATTTACCTTCTCCCCGCCCCCTATATGACCGATGCCAATGACGAGTATTCCGACGCTGTTTCCTACCGTCTGACCGACCTCGGCGAGGGGGAATACGAGATTATCATCTCGGCGTCCGACGAATGGATCAATGCCCCCGAACGGGCGTTCCCCGTCGCGATTGATCCGACGATGGCTTCTCCCGTATCCTATACGGCAGACACGTACGTTAACTCCGCGACGAATTACATAAATCAAAACAACGGTGACAAGCAGTTCGCTTGGATCAGCGATGAAAAGACCACGCTTATCAGATCATTCAGTATGCCGGAACTCCCTCCGGGCGCCACGATCATTAACGGAAGACTCAAATTTGCATACTATTTTGCAGACGGCGCAACAACCGGAAGCATGACGATCACGGCGCACCGTGCCACAAGAGACTGGGCAGAGAAAGGAACGTACGGAGTAACCTGGAATAGTTTAAGTCAAAACGGCACTGACCCGACACTCGGTCTTACTTCCGCAATCTATGGAGCGGAACTGATGGCTGTATCCTCGTATCCGCAATGGGCGGAGATCAGTATTACCAGTATTGTTCAGTTCTGGTATGACGGATCAAATATCGCTGGCACCTACAATTACGGGATCGGGCTGAAACGGAGTTCCGGCAAAACTCTCGTTAATCTGAGAACGAAAGAGTACAACAGCGGCGCATACGCCCCCTATTTCACGGTCTCCTACCGTCTTTTCGACGGGGTGTATTCGATACGGCGCGCGGGATCAAACTACTATCTCGGGACCGAGGCGCGGTATGTTACCGCACCGGTTATTCAATGGTCGATTTCTTCGCCCCCGAATACCGAAGAACTGCGGTCATATCTCTATAAGATCATTCGCATTCCGAACACCGACGATTTCGTGATTCGCAGTATGCAGAACAATCAGTTCTATCTATACCGTTCGGGGAACACAGTACAAGTCGGGGGTTATACCGTCAACGGCGAACAGGTAAGCGACGCCAACCTGCCTGAGACGTACAAATGGAAGATCGGGAACGCACCCGGGGGGTACGATAACCGGATCTGGAACGTTGACAGCAACACCAACACCTGTTATTTCCTTCGTTCATCGGCAAATGGTAACGGAGTCACGACTACGCTAACGACGTCTGCCGCAAACGATTGGACCGAATGGGAGTTTTGCAAGTATACGGGCAGTCGTTTTTATAACGTCATTAGTTTTGATTCGTCGTTCAATATAATGGTTCCGAATGAGTCAAAAGATTTTGACCATTATATGTACGATAGCGTTATCAACAATGTTGGTCCGGTTTCCTATAGCGTCACTGATCTGAACGGGAATCCGACCGGCGTGGCAACCGTCAATTCAGTCACCGGCGTCTGTACGGCAAACAGCGTTGGATCGTTTCGCCTCTGCGTCACTTATCCAAACGCAATTGACCCCTGGATATATGTTATTACAGTTTCAAAACTTCCTTGCTCGGGTTATGAGATTCCTTTTTCACCGGACGATTGGAATAACACCAACGCGTTGTATTATAGTAACTGTTACAATTATGCGTTGAACATTTACAACACAGCGCCTGACGGTGATTACTGTTTTATGCAACCGGGAGAACTTGCAGGATTGCATAGTTCCATTTTTGAGTACCTTGGGATGTGGGAGAATACTTCAATCCCAGTTTGCTACCGTCGACTGTATTCAGCTTCAACGATTGTATCAAATGCCAGTGCAGATGCTACTGAATTGGGGATTACCTTTTCCGTGATAACTAATAGATTTGAAGTATGCCCTGAAGGAACATATAAGATCGCTTTGGTTGTTGATTCGGATAATGATCCGAATATTGCTGACATACTTTATTATGATTCTGAGAATGAATGTTATGTCATACAGCCCGATACGGATTATCATTGGTATCGTCAAAATCCGGACGGCACATGGTCACATAAACTCGGCGTAGGAGAGGTAACCAATCTTGATGCAAGTGGAAATATTATATACGATCCTCAGGTTTGCAATCGAGACTACAGAAACACTCTTGGAGTTATTTATTCGGATTTTGTAGGGTATTATTGCGTCAGTTGCCCGGACCTTGATTAAAAGAGAACGGAAGAGGTGAAGGTTTCAACAATGAAGTTTTTGGGCAGATTAAGGTGTTTGCTGTGCTTGTGTTTGCTTTGCCTGACGGTTTGTTTGGCTTCCTGCGGCATATCTCGGACGCCCGAAGCAACAACCGATCAACCGGAGGCAGAGAACAGTACGGCTGCGAAGAGTGAGATCGACTGGAATCTCATCGAATCACGACTCTTCGAAGCGAACGGAATACCATTAGAACCGGATAAGACGGATCTGCCGTCATACGCCGTTTTGAGCGGCGTCGTGCCGGGGATGACCAAAGAAGAGGTATTTACGCTTGTCGGAAATCCGCAAAGGATAGACATTGTGCTAATGCCCGTTGCCCCGGGAAGATCGTCTGCCTTCGAAACCACTTGTTATGTTTACGACAGCAGCGACGGTAGATCCCTCTACGTCCTGTGGGGTCGTATCGGTTCGGTTGATAGCGACCTGGTCGTTCTGAACACGTTACCGGGTGACTGACGGAAACGTATCCCGAACCGTTGTCGAACGAACAACAGCGGTTCTTTCCCCCGCCGGGTCCGCCCGGCGGGATTTTTGCAGAATTACAACCTTTTTTCGCGCGAGAAAAAACGCGCGTTTTCGTATTCAGCCCCTCTCTTTTCGCGCGGGGGATTGACAGAAAAGAAACGAAGAGGTATAATTATTGATTGGTACGCCCCCCGCCGCGCGCGGGAAGGGCTGCCGACATCGACAAAGGCGTCCGGGGAACGTCCCCGCTCCGCCGAAGGAGTATAATGACCAAAGTTCTGTCCTGGATCGCGACGGCGCTCGGCTTGGTGATCCGTCCCTGCTACAATCTGACGGGAAACTACGCGCTGGCGATCCTGCTCTTCGTTCTGATCTCGAAAATCATTCTGCTCCCGCTTTCGATCTGGGTGCAGAACAACAGCATCAAACTCGTGAAGATGCAGCCCGAGGTCAACTGGCTGAACGTCCACCACTTCGGGGACGCCGAGTACATTGCCGAGGAACACGCGAAGATCAATAAGAAATACCGCTACAACGTATGGATCGGTCTGATCCCGATCCTGATCCAGTTCGTCCTTCTGCTCGGGATCGTGCAGGTCATCTACAACCCGCTCCGGTACGTGCTCGGGATCGATCCCGCGACCATTTCCGAGATCGGCGAGATCGCGTCGGAGATCTCGGGGATCGGGATCGGCGACAACGCGCTGCAGCTGACGGCGGTCGACCTCATCAAGGGCGGGGAATACGCCGCCGAATTCGCCTCGATCGACGCGTCGGTCCTCTCGACGATCTCCTCGCTTGAAATGTCGCTCTTCGGGCTCTCGCTCGCCCTGCTCCCGATCAAAAAACTCGGGATCACCCTGATCTTCCCGGCGATCGCCGCCCTCTCGTCGTGGCTCCTCTGCTACACGCAGAACAAGAGCCAGGTTTTGCAAGCCGAGCAGAGCAACTGGAACAAATACGGCGTGATGGCGTTCTCGGTCGGGCTTTCGCTCTATCTCGGGTTCGGCGTCCCCGCCGGCATCGCCTACTACTGGACGCTCTCCAATCTCGCCGCGATTCTGCAGATGTACCTTCTCAATATCGCGATCAACCCGAAAAAGCACGTCGACTACGAGGAACTGCGCAAGAGCCAGGCGGCGCTCTCGGAACTCAAGGCGCTCGCCCGTTCGGGAAAACCGAAAGGGAAGGACCCCAACCGCAAACGCGAGAAAGCCGACTACAAGCGTTTCTTCCACGTCGCCAACAAACACCTCGTTTTCTACTCCGAGAAAAACGGGTTCTGGAAATACTACGCCGATATCATCGAGCAGTTGCTTCGCCGCACCAACTTGAAGATCCACTATATCACGAACGACCCCGACGACGCGATCTTCGAGAGGGCAAAGACCGAACCCCGCCTCGTCCCCTACTACATCGGACAGCGCAAACTGGTCCTGACCCTGATGAAGATGGACGCGGAGGTCGTCGTGATGACCACCCCCGACCTCGACAACTTCCAACTGAAACGCTCCTACGTGAAAAAGGACGTCGAGTATATCTACACCCCGCACGATATGATGAGCGTCCACATGGGCTTCCGCAAAGGGGCGATGGATCACTTCGACACCGTCCTCTGCTCGGGGCCCCGGCAGATCGACGAGATCCGTGCGACCGAGCGCGTCTACGGATTGCCCGCAAAGAACCTGATCCCCTGCGGCTACGTCCTGCTTGACGATCTGCGCCGCGACTTCAAACCCGGCGAGAAGGGCGACAAGCCCCGGATCCTGATCGCCCCGTCGTGGCAGGAGGACAACCTGCTCGACAGCGTGATCGACGACCTGCTTTCGGAGTTGCTCGGACAGGGCTACCGGATCACCGTCCGCCCCCATCCCGAGTACGTCAAACGCTATCGGCTCCGCCTCGATCAACTGATCGAACGCTACGCCGGCGCCGATCCCGACGAGCTCTCCTTCGAGACCGATTTCACCTCCAACCGTTCGATCTGGGAATCCGATCTGCTCGTCACCGACTGGTCTGGCATCTCGGTCGAGTACTCCTACACCACCGAGCGCCCCTGCCTGTTTATCAACACCAAGATCAAGTGTCTCAACCCCGAATGGGAGAAGATCGGCTTGACTCCCCTCGAGATCTCGCTCCGCGACGAGATCGGCGTCTCGCTTGAGAAGGACGCCGTAAAGGGCGAGGCGAAGAAGACGGTCGCCGAGATGCTCACAAACGCCGACAAGTGGCGCGAGAAGATCGCCGCCGTCCGGGACGAACTGGTCTTCAACCCCGGCAGATGCGGCGAGGTCGCCGCCGACTATATCATCACCGCGCTGCAGAAACGCCGCGCCAAAAAGTAAAGAGAAGCGAGGAAACCGAAATGAAACGTAAACTGACAGCCTTAGCCATCCTTCTGACCGGACTTTCGGTCTTCTTTACCCTGTCCGCGTCGGCGTACGTCGACCCCACGACCACCACCTTCCTGTTCCAGGCGTTGGCGGGCGTCGTCGCCGTCGTCGGCACCGCGATCGTCATTTTCTGGCGCCGCGCGAAGAAGAAGGTCAACAAGATCCTGCACATCGACGAGAACAAGAATATGGAGGTCGAGGACGAGTTCACGGTCGTCGGTGAAAACGGCGCGACCGAGACCGCCGAGACCCCCGAAGCCGCCGAACCGAAATCCGAGGAACCCGAAGAGAAGAAGAACGAGGGGACCGAGGAAGAGGAGATCGACTTTGACACGGCGGACGAATGAGAAGAGAACGGGGAGCGCAAAGGTTGCTCTCCGTTTCCTCTTTCCGCTCCCGGCGACGCTGCTGTTCTTTCTGACGGCGTTCCTCTTTCCCGTGACCGAGACCTATCTCGGCAATCTCAACGATTTCAGCATTTCGTTTTCCGCCCTCGTCGGTTCGCTCCTGCTCGTCTGGGGCGGCGCGGCGCTGATTACGGCGCTCCTGATCGGACTGCTCCCGAAAACCGGGCGGATCGCCGTCACGAGCGTCTTTTTCCTGCTCGGTCTGATCGCCTATCTCCAATCGAACTACCTGAACGGCTCGATGATCTCGATGACCGGGGAAGCCGAGAACTACTCTTCCTCGCTCGTCGCGGGGAATATCGCCGTCTGGGCGGGGGTGCTCGCCGTCGGGATCGCCGCCGCCGTGCTCCTGCTTTGCTTTCATCGCGGAAGGGTCCTTCTCGTCGCCGTCGTCTCGCTTTCGCTGCTCCTGCTGTTTATGCAGACGGTCGGCGCCGCCGTCGGCGCGGCGACCACCTCGCGGGAACGCGGAGAGGTCCCGAGCCGGGGGCTGACCAACGAGGGGGAACTCTCGGTCACGAGCGACCGGAACGTCGTTCTGTTCATCCTCGACACCGCGGCGGGGCAGTACGTCCGATCCGCGCTCGTGCAGGAACCCGAACTCTTCAACGGCTTCGACGGGTTCACCTACTATCCCGACTGCCTGCCGGTCTACACCCGCACCTATCCCGCGATCCCCTACTACCTGACCGGGGGACATTGCTATTTCGACCGCTCCGCGTCGACCTATATCAACGAGGCGGCGGACGCGAGCACCTACCTTTCCGAAATGCACGACCGAGGGGTCACGATCGGCGTCTATACCCCCGACCCGCCGCTCGTCGGCGACGCGCTGCTTCCCCTGCTTGAGAACGCGACCTTCAAGGACGAAAAACTCTCCTACGACCCGTTGCTTCTCGTGCGCTACACCATCGGGCTTTCGATGAAACGGATTTCGCCCTACG
>CAMJDE010000073.1 GCA_946404295.1 uncultured Clostridia bacterium
GGAAAGGCGTTGGGCGAGGTCGAGCGTCTCCTTGACCGTGGCGACGTCGTCGAGGAAAGCGTAGACTTCCTCGCGTGTTTTCAGGCGCAGCAGTGCGTCGCAGAGCAGATCGGTGCTCTCGTTGTGCCAATGGGTCATCGTTTTCCTCCTCGCTTCCGTGGTTCAGCGGTTTAGCGTTTTAGCACTTTAGCGTTTTACCGCTTTAGCGTGCTAAATTACGACTAATGATAACACGCCGCCGGCGATTTGTCAAGGGGGAAAACCGGTTTTTTTCGTTTTTTTCAAAAAACCGTAAGGAGAACGCGCACGCGTGATACTATAATAGGTGAGAAAACGGCGGGATATGACCCCCTGATCCCGGTCGATTGGCAGGGGCGCGCGGTTCGGGTATACTGAAGGACGAGGAGGAACGAAAATGAAACGAACGACGGCATTCCTTTTGGCGCTGTTGCTTGTCGCGGGGTGCTGCTTCGCTCTCTCGGGGTGCAAAAAAACGGCGGACGAACGGGCGTTTGAAGCCGCCCGTGCGACGCCGGTCGAGGGCATCCGACCGACCGCACACGGCGCCGGATATTGGTTCGCGCTTGAGGGCGCGGACGAGCCGGGCGGGATTAATCAGCCGATTTGGCAAATCATCGACTGGGTTTTTTACCGAACCGCCGGGGATCTCGTCGACGCGGCGCCCGACGTTTTCACCGGGCGGGTCAAGGAAATCTCGTTTGCGGTCGTGGACGATACGGCGGGAACGGGCTTGAACCGCCTGCTCTACACCCTCTACACCGTCGAGGTGACCGAGACCTGTAAGGGTTCGGCGCGCGGAACGGTTGCGGTCGGGATGCCGGGCGGGATCGGCGTGCGGCTTGAGGAGCAGGACGAGATCCGGCGCGACGCCGGGCTTCGCCCGTACGTTCTCGCCAACGTCGAACTCGACATCGGGGAAACTTATCTGTTCTGCACGCGCAAAAACGGGGACCGTTACGATCATTTCGGAATGTGGCAATTCGTTTTCCCCTCCGATTCCGACGCCGCGGCGGTGATCCGTCGGGTGTGCGAGGGGTGACGCGAAACGCGGTCGCTTGACAAGGGCGCGGGGATCGGGGTGCGTTTTGTACCTTGTATTTCCAAACGGAGTCTGATATGATAGAAACGGAAAAGAGTCCCGCTTCACGGAAAGGAGAACGGTATGAAGAAAACGGCTGCATTTTTGATGGCGCTTTTGCTGGCGGCGGGGTGCCTTTTTGCGCTTGCGGGATGCGTGAAACGCTACACGGCTGCCGACCTGTCGGCGTATCTTGATAAAGAGGGTTTCGTCGCGGGGATGTCCCAAAAAGAGTTTGTCGAAAAAGTCGAGAAGATCGAAGGCGAAAAAGTCGGGGTTCTCCAATGGGACGGCGACCAATGCGGCGGATGTGAAATCAACAGTACGAACGGCTCGTATTCGAACGGCTACGTCGCGGTTGAAGACGAGGGAGAAGCCGTCTATTACAACACGATCTCGGTGACAGCGAATCTCAAAGGATTGAAGCTGCCCGCGGGGATCCGGTTTTCCGATACGCTTGCAGACGTTTTGAAGAAACTGTCGGTCGAAGGTGATCCGTTAAGCGAGTTCACGCCCGACCCCGAAACGACCGACGTGATGACGCTTTTCGCCGGGGGGAACGTCGCCCTGAAGCTGACCGATCACCGACTCACGCAGACCGAAACAGAAGAAACCGACCCCGGAACGGTCGTTTGCGTTTGGGACGTCAAATATCCTCTCGTATTGGAGTTTTCGGAGGTCACGACCAGACCGCTCGACTACGACCGCACCGATACCGTGACGCGCACGGTCAGGTTCCTGTTTGCAGACGAGAGCAGTCCTCTCGGAAGTTTTTGCATCGACGTGACCGAACGCTATCCCCTGATGCAGCGCTACTCAAAGGAAGCGTACGCGATCATGAACGCCCTTTTCGCCTCCGAGAAACTTGACGGCTACGCCTTTAAAAAGGCCGTGATCGACCCGTATCACGACGATTTTCACGACGCAGAGGACCCGGAACCGGAAATGCCGGACGAAGCGGAGATCGTCGTTGACGGAAAACGCTATACGGGAACGCTCCAGCGCTCGATGACCGGCGCTGCGCTCTACGAAAAATTCAAGGATTATCCCGAATTCTCCTACTTCCGTGACGACGGCTATTTCCGGTTGGACGCCGAGGGAAAACTGACCCGGTTCGTTCTGAACGTTTCCAAGAGTTTCGTTTCTCAATCCGAATCCACGCCGGAAGACGGGCAGAGAGCGGCGGAACGCTTCTTCTCGACCAATATCACGTACGCAAACCTAAGCGACTACGCGGTTACGGTCTCCGAAGTGGGTCGGGCGTTCGGTACGGACCTGTATACGGTCACGTTTGTCCGAATGATCGGAGACGTCGAAACGCTGGATAGGGCGACGATCCGAGTCCTCGGCAACGGAACGATCTACACCTTTGATTCTTCCATGCTGGGGAGGATCCGTCTGACCGAGAATCCGTTCGATCCTGAAACCGTGCAAGCGGCGATCGAAAAGAAGTTCCGCGCCGCCGTCGGGGATCAGGAATCACTTTTCGATTCGATCGACTACGAGATCGAAGAAACCGTCCTCACCCTACTGAAAGACGGGACCCCCGCTCTGCTCGTCACCCTCACGCCCACGCTGACCGAAGTCCGACGGGACGGGAGCGGGTGGACGTACGCAAAGACCGAAACGCTGATCGTCCGGTTTGCCGAAGAATAAAGCGTTTTCCCTTCCCCCGGGAATACCCGGGGGACTTTTTTCATCTTTCGGGGTTCAGGCGCTTGACAAACGCGCGGGGGCGGGTGCGTTTTGTCTCTTTACTTTTTTCGTTTTTTCCGTATAATAGAGACAGGAACCGCAAACCAACGAAAGGAGACGAACCGTGGGTCTTTCGGACGCCATTCTCGAACTGCGGACGGCAAACGCCCTCTCCCAAGAGGAACTTGCCGAACGCCTTTTCGTCTCGCGGCATCTCGTTTCCAAGTGGGAGCGGGGCGAGCGAAGCCCGGATTATCCGATGATCGAGACGATCGCCGGACTTTTCGGCGTGCCGGTCGAGCGGTTGGTCGATCGGCGCGACCTGGTTTTCCGGGAACTCGGAGACTGCCTCGGAAACGGGGCGCCGCCCGACGAAACGCGCCTGACCGAGTATCTCAACCGATTTCTTTCCTGGCTGCCGCGCCGGACGGCGGATATTTTTCTCAATCGCTACTACTTACTCAAAACGACGGCGGAGATCGCCGATAAATACGGGATCGGCGAAAACCACGTCCGCAGTATTCTGTCCAAAACCCGCAAGAGGTTGAAAAAAGCGTTGAAGGAGGAAGAGAAATGAACGGGATCGTCCTGTATAACGCGCTGACGCGCATCGACGAGACGCTGATCGCACACGCCGTCGAAACCCCCGCGCGCCCCGCGCGGGTCCGCCGTCCCGCACGGCTCGTCCCCCTGCTTGCCGGGTGCGCCTGCCTGGTTCTAATCTGCGGCGTCGCGCTCTTCGCACGCTTCGCCGGGTTTATGAACGGCGGGAAAGGGAGCGGAGTGCCGCACGGAAACGGTACGACGGCGACCGCCCTGACCGAATATACCGCCCTGCTCTACGCAAACGGCGCGGGAGGAGGAAGCGACAACACGACGCCGCGATACGAGGGAAAGCCTTTCGGTTCGTTTGAAACTTACAAAAAAGAGGGGATGAAACCGAAAACCGTCACGCTGTTCGGAAAACCGGTGACCCTGTACTACTCCGACACGGTCAAAGCGGGGTACTCCGTTCCTTTCGACAGGGATTTCTACGAATTCTTTTCGGAAGGCACCAACGACTACTACCTTATTACGTTCCGTTCGGACACGGGGAAGATCGCGACGTATCAAACCAGTCCGTCCTACCGCGCCGACTACTCCTCGCCCGTCGGCGTCGCCTCGACCGACGAAGAGTTCCTTGCCTACGCGAACGCGGTCCTGGCGGAATACGCGGGCGTTTCGACCGAGGGCTGGGAGACGGCGGTCGGACGCAGCGTAAGGAAATGGAAATCCGGAGAGCGCTACGTTCACGTCGTGGACGGGCGCACCGTGGCGGTATCGGAGAGCGAGTACGAGGAACTTGCCGGTTCAATCGTCAAGATCACCTATACGAAAAAGATCGGCGGGATCGATCGGTGCGACCGGATGACGGTCGAAATGACCGATGCGGGCGAGATCATCGGGTTCGGCGCAATCAACTACGAAGACGGATTCAAACCGTTTCTGTCGATCAATCCGGATCGGGCGAAAATCGAGGAGGCGGCGTGGCGGGCGTTCGGTTCCTCCGGTATTCACGGGTATTCGTCCGCTTCGATTTGGAAAACCGAACTGTTCGCCTCGGAAAACTCGCTCTGGGCTGTTGTGAGTATTCATTACAAAATCGGCGAAGCGTACGGCGGGGTCCAGTACGCGATCGAGGTCGCGCGGATCGAGTGATTTCCCCGCTCTTTTTCCCCTCGGGGCGACCCGAGGGGATTTTTTATTCTTTCGGGGTTTTTGCGCTTGACAAACGCGCGGGGGCGTGATATAATTAGGTAAATTCTTTAAGAGGGTCCCGTGAGGCCGTCAAGAATGGCAACTGAATCGGACGAAGGTCGGTTTATCGGACTGCTTTTCTTGTGGCGAAAAGCGGTCGTTTTTATAAGGAGGGCGTTATGATCTTACTGCGCGGCGTGACCGATTACCGAAACAATCAACGCCCCACCCGTCCCGTCGATCTTTCGCTTCCCGTTCCGACCCCCGCCGACCTCACTTTTTGCGGCGAACAATTCGCACTTTTACCCGGTCTTGCAGACGTACACGTTCATCTGCGGGAGCCGGGTTTTTCTTATAAAGAAACCATCCGCGACGGCTCGCGGGCGGCGGCGCGGGGCGGGTTTACCGCCGTGTGCGCGATGCCGAACCTGAACCCCGTGCCCGACTGCCGCGAGAACCTTGAAAAGGAACTCGCCCTGATCGAGCGCGACGCCGTGATCGACGTGCTGCCCTACGGGGCGCTGACGAAGGGTGAAGGCGGGGTCGAACTCGCGGAGATGGAAGAGATCGCCCCCCGGGTCGTCGCCTTCTCGGACGACGGGCGCGGCGTGCAGGACGGGAGCGTGATGCGCGAGGCGATGAAGCGGGCGAAGGCGCTCGGCAAGGTCGTCGTCGCGCATTGCGAGGATAATTCCCTGCTCTGCGGCGGGTATATCCACGACGGCGTTTACTGTAAAGAACACGGACACAAGGGGATCCCGTCGGCGTCGGAATGGAAAGCAGTCGAACGCGATCTGGCTCTGGTGCGCGAGACGGGATGCGCCTACCACGTCTGCCACGTCTCGGCAAAAGAGACGGTCGAACTGATCAGGCGGGCGAAAGCCGAGGGTCTTAACGTCACCTGCGAGACGGCGCCGCACTATCTGCTGCTCGACGACAGTCTGCTGCAAGAGGACGGGCGCTTCAAGATGAACCCGCCGATCCGCGACAAATCCGACCGCGACGCGCTGATCGAAGGGGTGAAGGACGGGACGATCGATATGATCGTGACCGACCACGCCCCGCACGCGGCGGAGGAAAAAAGCCGGGGTCTTGCCGGGTCGCCTATGGGGATCGTGGGACTTGAGACCTCGTTCCCCCTGCTCTACACCTACCTCGTTCTGCCGGGGGTGATCACGCTTCAAAAACTGATTGACCTGACGGCGTACGCGCCGCGCCGCCGCTTCGGGCTCCCGGTGCGGGACGACGATTTCACGCTCTTCGACCTCGGGACAAGCGAGCGGATCGACCCCGCCGACTTCCTCTCGAAGGGAAAAAGCACGCCCTTTACCGGGTGGGAGGTCAGAGCAAAATGCGTACTGACGGTCTCTTGCGGGCGGATCGCCTATCTCGACGCGAAAGCGAGGACGGAATGAAACAGACGGTTTTAACGGTTCAAACAAACGAACCGATCGCGAAAAACGTGATGAAGATCACCCTCTCGGGCGACCTGTCTGCGATCGTGCGCCCGGGGCAGTTCGTCAATCTGAAGCTCGACGGGTTCTACCTGCGCCGCCCGATCTCGGTCTGCGACGCGGAGGGAGACCTGCTGACCCTGATCTACAAGGTCGTGGGAGAGGGCACGCGGGCGATGGCGGGCTACGGGAAAGGGAAAAAGATCGATTGCCTCGTCGGGCTCGGAAACGGGTACGACGAAAAAGACGCGGGCGACCGTCCGCTCCTCGTCGGGGGCGGGGTCGGGGTGCCGCCGCTCTACTTGCTCGCCAAGCGCCTGACGGCGGCGGGCAAGCGCGTGACGGCGATCCTCGGGTTCAACACGAAGGACGAGGTTTTCTTTGAAAACGAGTTCCGCGCGCTCGGCTGCGACGTCCGCGTCACGACGGTCGACGGTTCGTGCGGGACGCGGGGCTTCGTCACCGACGCGCTTCACGGGCTCGATCCGACCTGCCTGTATACCTGCGGTCCCGAACCGATGCTCCGCGCGCTCTATCGGGCGACGACCTGCCCGGGGCAGTTCAGTTTCGAGCGGCGGATGGGCTGCGGCTTCGGCGCCTGCATGGGCTGCACCTGCAAAACGATTACGGGCAACAAGCGGATCTGCCGCGAGGGTCCGGTCCTGAAACGGGAGGAGATACTATGGGAAAACTGACCGTCTCGCTTTGCGGGATCGAACTGGACAACCCCGTCATCCCGGCGTCGGGAACCTTCGGCTACGGGTACGAGTTCGCCGAATACTACGACATCAACGAGCTCGGCACCTTCAGTTTCAAGGGGACGACCGCCGCGCCGCGCTTCGGGAACGAAACGCCGCGGATCGCCGAGACCCCCGCGGGGATGCTGAACGCCGTCGGGCTCCAGAACCCCGGGGTCGACCGGGTGAAGCGCGAAGAGCTGCCGAAACTGAAAGCCGTCTTTTCCAAACCCGTGATGGCGAACGTCTCGGGCTTCTCGGTCGGGGAGTACGTCGAGGTGGTCGAAAAACTCGACGAAGAGGAGCAGATCGGGTGGTTTGAGATCAATATTTCCTGCCCCAACGTACACGGGGGCGGCATGAGTTTCGGGACCGACCCGAACGCCGCCGCCTCCGTGACGCGGGCGGTGCGGCGAGCGACCGGGAAGCCGATCATCCTCAAACTCTCGCCGAACGTGACCGATATCGCCGGGATCGCGCGGGCGGTCGAAGCGGCGGGCGCCGACGGGGTTTCGCTGATCAACACTCTGCTCGGGATGCGGATCGACCTTGCAAAAAGGCGTCCCCTGCTCGGGAACGTCACCGGGGGGCTGTCGGGTCCCGCCGTCTTCCCCGTCGCTCTGCGAATGGTGTGGCAGGTCGCGCGCGCCGTGAAGATCCCGGTCGTCGGGATGGGCGGAGTCAGCCGCGCCGAGGACGTGATCGAGATGATGCTCGCCGGCGCGACGGCGGTGGAGGTCGGGGCGGCGAACCTGATCGACCCCTTCGCCTGCCGGAATATCGTCCGCGATCTGCCCGCCGTGATGGAACGGTACGGGATCGAAAATCTGAAAGATATCATCGGAGGTGCAAACCAATGAAACGCGACGTGATCGTTGCCTGCGACTTTCCCTCGGCGGAGGAGACCTTCGCCTTTCTCGACCGCTTCACGGGGCGAAAACCCTTCGTCAAGATCGGAATGGAACTCTACTACGCGGAGGGTCCCGCGATCGTCCGGCAGATCAAGGCGCGGGGACACAAGATCTTTCTCGACCTGAAACTGCACGACATCCCGAACACGGTCAAACGGGCGATGGCGGTGCTCTCGAAACTCGACGTCGACCTCACCAACCTGCACGCCGCCGGAGGGCTGGATATGATGCGGGCGGCGATCGAGGGGCTGACCCGTCCCGACGGGACGCGTCCGTACCTGATCGCGGTGACGCAGCTGACCTCGATCGATCAGGCGCGCCTCTCGGGCGAACTGCTGATCGACAGACCCTTGCCCGAGGTGGTGAGCGCCTACGCGCAGAACGCCCGCGACGCGGGGCTTGACGGCGTGGTCTGCTCGCCGCTCGAAGCCGGGACGGTACACGCCGCCTGCGGCG
>CAMJDE010000074.1 GCA_946404295.1 uncultured Clostridia bacterium
CGATCGCCTTCGCGGCGCCGGTGGAGTTCGGAACGATGTTGGCGGCGCCGGCGCGAGCGCGGCGGAGATCGCCTTTACGGTGCGGGCCGTCGAGGATCATCTGGTCGCCGGTGTAGGCGTGCACGGTGGTCATGATGCCTGACACGATCGGAGCGTAGTCGTTCAGCGCCTTCGCCATCGGGGCGAGGCAGTTGGTGGTGCAGGACGCGGCGGAGATGATCTGATCGTCTTTGGTCAGCGTGTTCTCGTTGACCGAGAAAACGATCGTCTTGAGGTCCTTACCGGCGGGAGCCGAGATAACGACCTTCTTCGCACCGGCGTTGATGTGCGCCATCGATTTCTCCTTGCTGGTGTAGAAGCCGGTGCACTCGAGAACGACGTCGACCCCGAGTTCACCCCAAGGGCAGGCGTTCGCGTCCTTCTCAGCGTAGATGCGGATCTTCTTGCCGTCGACGGTGATGCTGTTCTCGTCGGCGGAAACGGTGTCGGCGAGGGCGTATTTCCCCTGCGCGGTGTCGTACTTCAGAAGATGGGCGAGCATGGCGGGGCTGGTCAGATCGTTGATCGCGACGATCTCGTAACCCTCCGCGTTGAACATCTGACGGAACGCCAGACGTCCGATACGACCGAACCCGTTAATGGCAACTTTGACGGACATTGTATTTTCCTCCATATTAAAAAAATCTTGTTTGAGAAAACACCCGTTTTCTTCCGGCTACTATTTTATCATAAACTTGTCCGAGTTGCAATAGAATTGTTATATAATTATCAAGTTTGTGAAAAGAGGTCAAAACCGAGAGCGGCAACACCCCCGGCTTTCTTCCATTTTGACAATAACGCGCGTGCGAGTTCGCCGCATCTTGTTTTCAAAAACAGATTATTTAATTTTTATTACTTTCAAGACTTGACAAGAACGATCCGACGCGGTATAATAAAACAGGAAACGAAACACGGGTATGCAAAATCCCCGGAAAAAGAGGAAAAACGATGGAAAAAAGCGAACGGTTTTTAGAGGACGTCGCCAAACTGCAGCAGTGGGCGAAGGCGTTCCGTGAATTCAGGGCGAACGAGTGGGACACGCTCCCCGACATCGATCTCTATATGGATCAGGTGATCGGGTACCTGAACCGCCAACTGAAAAATCAGTGCAAGGACGACCGCGAGGAGGGGCAGATCCTGACCCCCAGTATGATCAACAACTACGTCAAGAGCGGGTTGGTCACCCACCCCGACCGGAAAAAGTACGTCCGCGAGCACCTGGCGCAGCTCTATATGCTCTGCTCGATGAAGCAGATCCTGACCATCCCCGACGCCTCCGAGCTGATCCGTCGGCTTTCGGACGACGGGCACGGGATCGGCGAGGTCTACGACGCCTTCATCTCGGATCAGCACGCCCTGAACGAGGGGATCGCCCTGACGATCGAAGGGATCGACGCCGTCAGTTCGGAATACGACCTGATGAAGGTGGCGGTGGGGCTGGTGCTGAACGCGACCGCAGAGCGCATCGCCGCCGAGCGGATCATCGCGCTCCTGCGCGCAAACGACGAGCATCCGGCGGAAGACCCCGTCCCCGAAGCCCAGCCGGAAAAGAAAAAGCCGACGGAGAAAAAGCCGCCGAAGAAAAAAAACGAGAAAGCGGAATGAAAAAAGGCGCGGGAGCGATCCCGCGCCTTTCGTTTTGCTTTATGCCGCTTGCGGCAATTCCGGCGGCAACGCCGCCGATTCACGCGAACTCCGTTCGCAATTCATCCTTTCTTGCCTCCGCAGCGGGGAGGTAAGAAAGGTCCGTTACTTGTTCGCCGCGTCGACGATCGCCGTAAACTTGTCGGTTTTCAGCGACGCGCCGCCGATCAGCCCGCCGTCCACGTTGGCTTTCGCCAAAAGTTCGGCTGCGTTGCCGTCGTTCATCGATCCGCCGTACTGGATCACGATTCCGTCGGCGGCTTTTTCCGAGTAGATCGCCGCGATCGTCTTGCGGATCACGCCGCAGGTCTCGTCGGCTTGCTCGGGCGTGGCGGTCAGCCCCGTCCCGATCGCCCAGACCGGCTCGTAGGCGATGATGACGTTTTTCAGTTGCTCCTCGGTGATGCCCGCGAGGTCGAGTTTCGTCTGCATCGCGACGACCTCGTCGGTGATGCCGGAGAGTCGCTGTTCCTTCACTTCGCCGAGGCAGAGGATGACCTTCAGCCCGGCGGCGAGCGCCGCTTTTGTGCGGAGGTTGACCGTCGCGTCGGTCTCGCCGAAGTACTGACGCCGTTCGCTGTGCCCGACGATGACGTATTCCGCCCCGGCTTCGAGCAGCATCTGTGCCGAGATCTCGCCCGTGAAGGCGCCCTTTTCCTCAAAGTGGACGTTCTGCGCGCCGATCTTGATATTCGTGCCCTTCGCCGCTTCGGCGGCGGTCGCGATATCGACGAACGGGACGCAAAGAACGATGTCGCACTTGTCTTTCCCCTTGACCTCGGGCGCAAGGGCGCGGATGAACTCGCCCGCCGCCTTCGGGGTCATATTCATTTTCCAGTTGCCGGCGATGACCGTTTTTCTCATGTTCAGTTACCCTTTCAAAATATGTTATTCAAAGGGGCTGTCGGATTCGAATGCAGAATCCCCGCTCTCGTCCCGAAGGTGTACTTCGTACTCCGAGAGGGCGAGAACGGGGATAGGAAAGCACTTGAATAAAAACGGAAAAATCCGAAGGATTTTCACCTTAAACCGCCCAACCGTAAAACGACGGTTCAATCGGTTTTGTTGCGGGAATGGAGCGTGCTTTCCGTTCTGCGCCAAATACGGCAGTCCTTTACTTATCGAGCAGGCAGGAGATACCCGGCAGATCTTTTCCTTCGAGGAACTCGAGGGAAGCGCCGCCGCCGGTCGAGATGTGGGTGATCCGATCGGCGAAGCCGAGCTGCTCGCAGGCAGCCGCGGAGTCGCCGCCGCCGACGATCGTGATCGCGTCGGAGTCCGCCAGCGCCTTCGCCACGGCGATCGTGCCCTTGGCGAGGATCGGGTTCTCGAACACGCCCATCGGGCCGTTCCAGACGACCGTCTTCGCCGCCTTCACCGCATTCGCGTAGAGTTCGGCGGTCTTGGGACCGATGTCCAGACCCATCTTGTCGGCGGGGATCTTGTCGGAGTCGACGAACGAGACGTCGATCTTCGCGTCGATCGGATCGGGGAAGGACGCGGCGATCGTGGTGTCGATCGGGAGCAGGAGTTTCACGCCGTTCTTCTCGGCTTTCTCCATCATGGTCTTGCAGTAGTCGATCTTCTCGGCGTCCAGGAGCGACGTGCCGACGCCGTAGCCCTTCGCGGCGAGGAAGGTGTACGCCATACCGCCGCCGATGATCAGCGTGTCGACCTTGCCGAGCAGGTTGTCGATGACGTTCAGTTTGTCCGAGACCTTGGCGCCGCCGAGGATGGCGACGAAGGGACGGGCGGGATCGGTCAGCGCCTTGCCCATGACCGAGATCTCTTTCTGGATCAGATAGCCGCAGACGGCGGGCAGATACTTCGCGACTCCGGCGGTCGAGGCGTGCGCGCGGTGAACGGCGCCGAAGGCGTCCGAAACGTACACCTCGGCAAGAGACGCGAGTTCCTTCACGAAGGTATCGTCGTTCTTCTCTTCGCGCGGGTCGAACCGGGTGTTCTCAAGCAGGATGACTTCGCCCGGCTTC
Source organism: uncultured Clostridia bacterium (assembly GCA_946404295.1). GTDB lineage: Bacteria > Bacillota > Clostridia > Oscillospirales > CAG-272 > UBA1740. Next base: position 3,675 of record CAMJDE010000074.1, read on the forward strand.
AGCGCGGCGGCTTTCGCCTTCGCGTCGGGACCGATCGTGTCGGCGCAGAGCGTGACCTTCACGCCGAGCAGCTCGGTGAGCCGCGCCGCGACGGCGGAGAGACTGTATTTGGGGTTGACTTCGCCCTTCGGCTTGCCCATGTGGGAGCAGAGGATGACCTTCGCGCCCTGACCCATCAGATACTTGATCGTGGGGAGCGCCTCGACGATCCGCTTGTCCGAGGTGATGACCCCGTCCTTCTGCGGGACGTTGAAATCGCAGCGGACGAGCACCCGCTTGCCGGCGACGTCGATGTCTTCAACGGTTTTCTTGTTGTAGGTTGCCATCTTTTTGATCTCCTTTTCGGATAATATTTCGGGGTTGGTTTCATTCCATACTAATATACCACATTCTCCCGCCTCTCGTCAAGGGGACGCCGCAAATTTGTGAAAAAAAAGACAATTTATCCCTCGCTCGCCGAAGACGCGGGGGAAATGGGGCGGGACGATTGATTTTTTTCGCAAAACGTGCTACAATAGAGAAGTGAAAAACACGATCGCCCCGCGCGGGGCGGGAAGGAGATTTTTATGAATCGGAATTACGACGACAACGACTCGCTGTCGAGCGAGAAAAAGTACGGCGCCTTCGGCGGGGGGCGCGTCCGGGAAGCCGACGGGGGAGACGCGGGCGGCATCCCGGTCACGAAATATAACCTGATCCTCGGGGGCGTCCTGTTCTGGGGGTTCCTCGCCAACGCCCTGATCTGTTTCTTCACCCGGAACGTCGCGCTCTACGAGTACGCTCTGCCGATCCTGATCGGCTATCTCGTCCTCGCGCTTGTCGGCGTTCTGATGACGCGCTCGCACAGCGCGACCGTCAGTTTCATCGGCTACAATCTCGTGGTGATCCCGCTCGGGTTCGTCCTCTCGCTCTATATTTCCGAGTTTGAACCCTTGCTCATCCTCTCGGTCTTCGCGATGACGGCGGCGGTGACCCTGACGATGATGCTGCTTTCGCTCGTTTTTCCCCGTCTCTTCCTCTCGATGGGGCGGGCGCTCGGGATCACGCTGCTCGTCGTGATCGTCCTTGAATTGATCTTTACCTTCGTGGCGATCGCGACCGGCGCGTTCAGCGACTCGCTTTACCTCGTGATCGACTGGATCGTCGTGGTGGTCTTCTCGCTCTACGTCGGCTACGACTGGGCGATCGCGCAGAGACGGTACCGCACGGTCGACGCCGCCGTCGACTCGGCTTGCGCGCTCTACCTTGATATCATCAACCTGTTCATCCGCCTGCTCCGGATCATGGGAAGGAGCAGACGGCGGTGATCGTCGACGCCGCAGCGTTCCGGGACGAGGTGCTCCGGGTCTTCGCGCTGAACGAACTTGAGGGCTGCCTGTCGGGCGAAAAGGTCGATCTGCTGACCGCCTTCGCCGTCCGGCTCGCCGCCGAAAACGAGAAATACAATCTGACCGCTCTTTCGACCCCGGGAGACGTGATCCTGCGCCACTTTGCCGACTGCGCGGCGCTGATCCCGCATCTGCCCGAAACGGGGAAGGCGCTGGACGTCGGGTGCGGCGCGGGGTTTCCCTCGCTTGTTCTCGCGATCCTCTGCCCGGACCTCTCGGTGACGGCGCTCGACGCGACCGAGAAGAAGGTGCGCTTTGTTGCGGGGTGCGCCGCCGAGTTCGGGATCACGAACCTGCAAACGCTCATCGGACGGGCGGAAACGCTCGCTGCGCCCTCGTCCCCTTATCGCGAGGCGTTCGACTGCGTGACGGCACGCGCCGTCGCGCGCCTGCAGGTCCTTTCGGAACTCTGTCTGCCGTTCGTTTCGGTCGGCGGAACGTTCCTTGCGATGAAGGGACCGCTCGCCGAGCGGGAGAGCGAGGAGGCGAAACGCGCGATCCCGCAGCTCGGGGGGAGGATCGCGGGGATCTTTTCGCGCGAACTCCGGGACGGACCGGGCGAGCCGCTCCGCCACGCGGCGGTCAGAATCGACAAGATCCGCCCGACCCCGCCCGCCTACCCCCGCGCCTACGCGCGGATTCTGAAGAAACCGCTTTGATCCCGTCTCCACGGAATACCGCTTGACATTTTTCGCGTCTTGTGCTATAATGATAAACACCGATCAAAGGATCGGAAAAAACCACTACATAAGGAGAAAAAGACAATGAAAACCAGACTTCTTGCGTTTCTGCTTTGCTTCGTTCTCGTTCTCTCCGCCTGCCTGATGACGGCTTGCGGCGGCTCCAAGAACGACAAGGTCGTCGAAGTCACCGAAGACGAGGCGCGCGAGACCGCACTTGCGTCCTTCTTTAAGGGCGTCGACGCGCTCCGCCACGGCGGTATCGTGATCACCGGCTCGGTCAAGGGCTCCGCGACCGAAACCGACGACGCGGGCGAGAAAAAGTCCTACCCGATCGACCTTAACCTCACGCTCAACTACAACGACGAGAAATTCGACGCCGTGGCTGAGGGAACCTCCAACGGCGAGGACGGCAGATTCGAGATCTACTTTGACGGCACGCTGGTCGGCTTGATCGGCCGGGGCGGAGAAGAAGAGGCGGACGGCGAGGTCCATTTCCTCGACGAAGAGGTCGCGAAACTCCCGATCCCCGGGCTGACCCCCGACGAAGAGGGCGCGTACACCGCGATCCTCGATCAGATCGCCGGTCTGATCGACTTCGAGAAGGTCGCCGCGAACGTCTCCAAAGCGACCAAGGGCGTGATCGTCGTTTCGACGAAGGGAAAGAACTACGTGATCACCGCTTCGTCCGACGGTCTGTTCGATGTCGCGCTCAACACGCTGAATATCCTGAAGAACTCGGGCGATAAGACGGTTGCCGAACTGCTCGACGCTCTCTGCGGCGAAGGCGCCTCCGAAAAACTGCTTGCCGAACTCGGAGAGATCCAGGGGACCGACAAACTCGTCGATCTGCTCCCGAAGGTCGAGGGCGTGCTTTCGGATCTCGGTTTGAAAGTGGATGCCCTTTACGATCTTCTCGCGAAGACCTTTATGGGCGATGAAGCCACCGGTGAACAGCTGAAGGCGTTCATCGTCACCGCGCTGGGCGAGATGACCCTTGACCAAGGGATCGAGTATCTCTTCAATATGATCTCGGAGATGCTCGGCTCGATCATCGGCTCGATCTTCGATTCGATCTTCGACAACGGCGCCGAAAATGAAGAGATCGGAGAGGGCGAGGTTGAACCGATGAACAGCGCCGATCCGACCGCCGCGGGCGCCGTTGACGACGAGAACGACGGCGAGACCGACGATGAGACCGACGACGAGCCGGGCGCTCCTACCTGGGCGTACATCAGCGGTATGATTCAGGGCTTCCTGGCGGGGAACGTGAACGACTCGTTCGGCACCTTCTTCGGCACCGACAAGGACGAGACCACCGGCGAGCCGATCCCCTTCGATATCGCCACTGAGGTCGAGCCCGCGATCGCGGCCGTCACCGCGCTGAAGGACGCGATCAAGTTCAACGTGACCGTGACCTGCGACGGCAAACTCAATCCGACCGCCGTCGATCTGACCCTCTCGGTCGACACCGAGAAGTTCCCCGAGGAACTGGAAGCGGATCCCGCCAACGTCACCCTGACGCTCTCCGCCAAGATCAAGGACAACGTCACCGTGACTCCGTCCGAAGCGATGGCGGCGCAGATCGCCGACGCGAAGGCGAAACGGGAACCCGCGCCTGCCGGGGAATAATCCCGGACGATCCTGAATAATCCGAAAAGAACGCGCCCGCGCGGCGCGTTCTTTTTCCTTTCTCTTTCTTGCAAACCTGTTCCCGCCGCCTTGACAAGGCGGAGAGTAATGAGTATAATATACATACAGTCTATCAAGAGGAGAGATTTATGAATACTGTGCTCGACGAGTTCAAGAACCGGAAAAAGGCGATTTTCGTCTGCCTTTTCTGCCTTTTTGCGATCCTGTTCATCTGCACGACCGCCCGTAATATTTCCGACTACGCCGACGCCAAATCCCGTTACGAAGAGATGGTAAGGGTGTTACCTACCTATGAAGACCGGATGAACGTGGATACAGCTCTGTCGAACCTGATCGTCAATCTCTTGAAAAACGTCTGCCGCGCCGCGGTGTTCGCACTCGGCTTGTTCGGCTTGCTGTCGGGGAAAGACGCCTTCTCGAAGGTCGCGTTCGTTCTGCTGCTCTGCGGCGGTTTTTACGCGCAGATCGTCGCGGCGTCGACCGTGATCGGGCAGTTCCCGATATTCCGGATGTTGCGGGACGATTTGATCGGCTATTATCTCGTTTCTCTCGCAAGCGCGATCGACGCGCTCGTTTTCGCCGCCCTCGCCGTCCTGAACTGGATCCTCGATCGAAAGCCCCTGCAGTTGCTGACCCTGATCTTCGGTTTCATTTGGATC
>CAMJDE010000075.1 GCA_946404295.1 uncultured Clostridia bacterium
ATGATGCGTCAGTTCTTCCACGGCGTCCCGGACGAACTCGAGGAATCCGCCTACGTTGACGGATCGGGTACCTTCCGTACCTTCTTCACGATCATCCTCCCGCTTTCGATCCCGATGATGATCACGATCTTCCTGTTCGCCTTCTCGTGGCAGTGGACCGACAGCTTCTACACCAACCTGTTCTTCTCGTCCAGCGGCGGGATCGGGTTGATGCCCGACCTCCTGAAGTCGCCGCCTCCGGCGCTGCAGGTCAACAACCTCGCGGTCTCCGTGCCGTATTACGCGGCGATCAAGAACGCGGGCGGGTTGATGGTTATTTTCCCGTTGCTGATTGTCTTCCTGTTCTGCCAGCGGTATCTGGTGCAAGGCATCGAACGCTCCGGCATCGTCGGGTAAGACGACGGGCGGATTTCAGCGCAGACCGGAAACGAATGGGACTATCTCAAGTCTTTTTAAGCATTTCACTCTGCGCAAATCCCTCGCATAGCAAAACGCATTTAAGGTTGAAACCCGTTCGCCTTCGCGAACGGGTTTCTCCTTTTTTGTTCAAATTCGTTTCCTATCCGCGTTTGCGACCGCTTGGCGTATGTGTATACGCCGTCGGGTCGCAAGCGCGGATTCTGCATCTGCCTCCGCCCGCCTGACAGCATTTGCTGGCGCAGTTAGGTCGAAGAGATGTTACCAATCGCGCCAGCGCGTGCCTCCCCAACGGGGGAGGTGGCACGGCTTGCCGTGACGGAAGGGGCATACGCCGTCCTCTCTTATCGCGTAGCGATATATCGAGTTTTGCGTGCGCACACGCAAAACATATCGAAATTGCCGCGCCGTCGCGCGGCAATTATATCGAATTGCGCGGTGTTTGAACCGCGCAATATCTCGAGCGTGCGTCTGCACGCATCTTTTCACCGCCGTTCTCTTCTTTTCATAGACTGAAAAAGGGTGCGAATTGCCCCCGTAAGAAAGGAAACGGACACCAATGTACATTTTCGGAAAACAAAAGAACGACGTGGCGTTGTCGCCCGAGACGCTCGCGCCGGGGGCGGGAGCGTCGGACGGGGCGGAGACGCCGAACGGCGCCGCGCAGGGAAGCGCGGGGAACGGCAACGGGTGCTACGCCGACGAGAGGACGGTGCGCGAGTCGCTCGCGATGGTCTACTCGCCCCGGCAGTACTGGCGGGACGCGTACACGCCCGCCGAGGCGCTGGATCGCGGGACGCTGTTCCGCGAACTTGACAAGCCGCTGACCGGGATCTGCCCCGACGGGGGAGGTGATCGGTCGTGAGACGGCACTACTCGAACGGGAACGTCAGCCGGCAGGAGGAGATGATGCTCCGGCTGCAGGAACTATCCTTCGCTCTCAAAGAAACGCAGCTTTTCCTCGACGGGCATCCCGCCAACCGCAAGGCGCTCGCGTATTACGCCGAGACGCAGGCGGAATACGATCTGCTGAAAGAGGAGTACGAGAGGACCTACGCGCCCATCACGGCGGGCGCCGCGGAAAACGATACGGCGTGGCGGTGGGTCCGGACGCCTTGGCCGTGGGAATACGGGTTCCCCGATACCGGGGACGTTCTGCCCGCCTCGGACGCGAACGGCGGCGGGGAAGAGTAAAGGGGGGTGGAAAAGAATGTGGATCTATGAAAAGAAACTCCAATACCCGATCAGAATCGAGCGTCCGAACCCGCTCTACGCCGGGATCATCATAAGCCAGCTCGGCGGACCCGACGGCGAACTCGCCGCCTCGACCCGCTACCTCTCGCAGCGGTTCAGTATGCCGTATCAGGAGGTCGTCGGGATCTTAACCGACGTGGGCACCGAGGAACTCGCACACGTCGAGATGATCTCGACCATCCTGCACCAACTCACCCGCAACCTGACCCCCGAACAGATCGTCGAAGCGGGGTTTGACAAATACTTCGTCGATCACACCGTCGGCGTCTATCCGCAGGCGGCTGCGGGCGTCCCCTTCGACGCCAAGTATATCGGGGTCAAGGGCGACGTGCTCGCCGACCTGACCGAGGACCTCGCCGCCGAGCAGAAGGCGCGCGTCACCTACGACAACCTGCTCCGCCTGATCGACGATCCCGACGTCCGCGAACCGCTCAAATTCCTGCGCCAGCGCGAGATCGTCCACTTCCAGCGTTTCGGCGATGCGCTCCGGGTCGCGCAGGATAAAATGGACTCGGGGAACTACTACGCCTGCAACCCCGCCTTCGACAAAGCGAAGCCGAAAGCGTAAGAACCCCCCGCAAAACCGAAAAAATATAGGACCGCCCCGGCAGTGCCGGGGGCGGTCCGTTCATATTTGCGGCGACGACGCAAATAGATCATACCGCGCGGGCGGTGCGCGGTATATCATACGCGGTAAACGCCGCGTATATCATATTGCCCATCGGCAATATATCATTCGGCGTCTTTGACGCCGCGGGTCCGGGGTCAGATCTGCTTCTGTACGCTCTTGTATTCGTTGTAGTAGCGGTAGTAGGGACAGGTCCCCGTTCTCCTCGCGAGGAACTCCGCCATCTCGTCTTCGTCGAGCCGTTGGTCGCAGACGTAGGCGTCGTCCCATTCGTCGTAGCGGTAGAACTCGCAGTCCTCGCAGCGGGAGTTGACGGGCAGTCTCTTCTTCTTTTGTGCCTGTGCCATAACGCTCCTCCTTCCCGGTTGCGGGGCGCGCCCTTCGCGCCCTCTCCGATCCCATTATATCACACGTCGTATAAAAATGCAAGAGTGATAGGAGATCTGACAGAATACGGAAAATGCAGATTACCAGATCTAACCTTGACTTTTTGAGATAAATATTGTATAATATCGTCGACGGGATACACTCGATATCCCACGTCCGAACAAAGGAGAAAAAGGATGCTGAACAAGAATCATAGACGTGTTTTTTCACTGCTTTCAATCGCTTTTCTGATTGCCGCGCTGGTCTTTCTCGCGACCGCCTGCAGTCTGGGCGGACCCGTCGAAGGCGGCGGGGAGACCGCCGCGCCGACCGTGACCGGGATCGAGGCTTCGGTGGCGGACGGATCGACCCTGAACGTGCAGGGCGACAGGATCGTGATGGCTCTGGGACAGATCGGCACGATCGCGAACGGCGATCTTTCGGTCGTCGCGCTCTATTCCGACGGCACGAGAAAGCCCCTCTCCGATTTCACGGTCGACGCTTCTTCGCTTTTGAACGCCGAGGCGCCGGGTCCCTATTCGGTCATCGTCGCGTACGGGCAGTATTCGACCGTGATCACGGTCGACGTCGTTGACGCCCGCGCCTCGCTGCCCGCGATCGAGACGACGGAGATCTACTCCGTCGAATACAGCGGGGAGGAAGTCGATATCGTTGCGAAACTCGACGAGAACCGCGCCGAAGCCGACAAGATCGCGACCCTGCTCGCGGAGGGCAAGGTGACGGTCGCCGAGGGTGAATACTACGCGCGCACGGCGACCGACGCGGGCGATTATCAGCTTTGCCTGAGGGCGGCGGACGGCTACGTTTGGGGGGACGAGACCACGGGCGTTTTCACCGAACAGTATATCGGCTGGCGCATCACCAAAAAGGTAATTCCCGTTCCCACGGCGGGCGAAACGACGACTTTCGTCTATACCGGTTCGGAGATCACGCTCCCCGTTGATCTGCACGGTTTTGACGACGTGATCACGCTCTCGAACGGCGGCGCGCCGACCAACGTGGCGACCGAAGCCAATCAGGGAGACGGCGTCAACCTCTGCACGGCGTACGTCCGGACCGAGTGCCGGAACAACTACGTTTTCGAGGGCGATCTTGACGCCGTCGAAGTGGCGCAGTGGAAGATCACGCCCCGGCTTTTGCCGTATCCAGTCCTTCTGACCGGGACCAAGGTCACGGAGGCGGAGACCGATTACTATCATTTCGACTACAACGAAGGGAAGCCCGTCGACGTCCGGACCAACCTGGACGACACGGGGCTGTTCCTTCTGGATGGCGTTTCGTACGCGACCTACGTCAGCGGAGGGTTCTTCACCGTCAGCGTCGTGCTTGACGAGACCAAGGCAACCCGGGAGAACTATCGCTGGGAGGACGGCGCCGAGATCACGGGGCCCGTTATCTTCAACGTCGTGATCGACCCCGTCGATTACACGCTGCCCGCTTCCGTCGCCGCGGAGACGCTGTACGCCGAGACCGATTACAGACCCGGCGGGACCTACGAATACGACGACGCGTGGCTGGCGCTGACGACCGCGACCCGTACTTACCTGATCGAGCAGGGGGTCTGGATCGACGGCGGCGTTTCCCGCTTGATCTATAACGACGACGAGACGACCTTCGCCGCCGGGACCCGGACGCTGAAATACCTCTTCCAGCGCAGCCCGGACTACAACCCGACCGAGATCGACCTGACCGTCACGGTCAGACCCGCGAGCGTGGCGGTATGGGGCTTCTCGTGGCAGGGACGCCAGAACGTCAACGTCGAGGGCAACTGGTACGACGTTGAGGACGGAAACTTCATCTACAACGGACGTCCCCAGAGAAAGGCGCTGGATCTTGCCTCGACGTCGGATTACCTCAATCAAGAGGGGCTTTACCCGACCGTCACCTACCGGGTCTATTACGGTACCGCCGAGGGCGTCTACGGGCAGGAACCCATCCAGACCGTCACCGTCACGGCGAACGAGCGCGGCGAGTTCGTGTTCGATTACGGCGGGGTCGGAAGCGTGAACGCCGGGTTCTATAAGACGGTGGCGACCCTGTCGGTCGAGGGCGGAAACTACGTTTGCGTGATGAATGACGAAGAAGTGACCTCCGTCGAAACGACCTGGCAGATCGAAAAAGCCGTCCTGACCGTCAATCCCTACCTCGTCGGGACGTTCGGCGCGTGGGCTTGGAGAGGCTATTACAGTTACTTCACCGGCGTAAACAAGACCGTTTCGCTCGATTCCTGCTCCGCTTATATCGAGACCTTCTTCGACAACAACGGCAACAAAACCGTCTGGGGCTCCTACGGCGGCGTCGGGGACGATTTCGATCTTTCCGATTACGTGGAGATCGGCGCGCTGCATACCTACTTCTTCGACGAAGGCTGGCAGATCGCGGAAAACACCTCCGCCGTCGGCAGATACAAGACGACGGTCGACGTGTCCCTGAAGGACGGCGCGGGCGCCAACTTCACGCTTTGCGTGAACGCCGTCGGGGAAGACGGGGACGGGATCGAATGGACGATCCTGAACAACGTGATCGACGCGTCGGGCATGGGCTGGATTAACGCGGGCAGCTACGCTTACGGCGAAGGCGCGCCGGCTCTGACCGGAGTCCCCGTCGGATTGAACGTTCGCTATTACGATCTTTACGAGGACGGCTTCTGCGGCGGAAACGTCGGAGCCAACCGCTGTCGGGCGCTCGTCTGGGCGGAGGATCAGGCGGACGGGTACGAAGGCGTGACCATCACGCTGCCCGACGGGTGGACCTACGACAAGGACAACAACTCGAACCCCGTTCTTCATGCGGGAACAGGGACCGTCGACTACACCGTCACGAAGAAGATCATTACGCTCGACGATCTCTATCTCCTGATCGACGGCGAGATCGCGTACGATCCGTACGAGTTCGAATACGATCCGGATCACTACTACTCCTCTTCCGTCGGAATGGAAAGAATGGCCTTCTACGGGCTTGGGGTCGAGCGCAACGACTGGAACGCCGACGGGCACGGTTGCTATAACAACCGGAACGAGATCGGCGTCTACGAGTTCGGCGGATTCGTGTATCTGACGAACGATCCACGGGGCAACTGCGGATTTGACGAGACCGACCCCTCCGTGCGCCTCTTGACCGAGGACTACGTATACGGAGAGGGCGAAAACGCCTTCGTGATCTCGGTAACGGGCGATTCTCACGGTTCGAGCAACGTCGTGTATATCAGCTACGAGTACGTTCTGGATTTCTCGTACGTCTGGAGCATCACGGCGCCCGCGGACTGAAGCGTCCGTCAAGGTCCGAAAACCGAATAAAACGAGGCGGAGAGGGCGGTTTTGCCCGCTCCGCCTCTTCGGTTCCGGAAAGCGTCCGCCGTCCCCCGAAAAAATGCAGTCGGTTTCTTGACATTCCCCTTTAATGATGCTATACTTTTTATATAAGTTAAACTACCGGAGTTTGTGCCGGAGAAGGGAGATGCCGTGGCGGTAAAAAAGCAGAACGCAGCGGGGTATAACGACCAGAGCATTTCCCAACTCAAGGGCGCGGATCGCGTCCGCCGCCGTCCCGCCGTCATTTTCGGTTCCGACGGGCTCGAGGGCTGCGAGCACTCCTTTTTCGAGATCCTCGCCAACTCGGTCGACGAGGCGCGCGAGGGATTCGGCGATACCATCATCGTCAGGGTCTTTCGCGACCGTTCGATCGAGATCGAGGACTTCGGGCGGGGCGTTCCGCTCGGCTACAACAAGAAAGAGAAGCGGTACAACTGGGAGCTCGTCTTCTGCGAACTCTACGCCGGGGGCAAATACGACAACAACGGCGGTGAGGCGGCGTACACCTTCTCGCTCGGGCTGAACGGGCTCGGCGCCTGCGCCACGCAGTACAGTTCCGAGTATATGACCGTCGCCTCGTATAACGGCACGCAGGTCTCGACGATCAGTTTCAAGCGCGGCAACCCCGATTCGGAACTCGCCGTGCGCAACCTGACGGCAAAGGACAAGAAGCGGCAGGGAACCGTGATCCGCTGGCTCCCCGATCTCGAGGTCTTCACCGACGTCGCGATCCCGGAGGAGTATTTCAAGACCACCCTGCGCCAGCAGTCGGTCGTCAACGGCGGGCTGACCTTCCGTCTGAAGATCGAGCGCGAGGACGGCTCGTTCGAGGAGAGCGACTATTGCTACGAGAACGGCGTCTCCGACTACATCCGCGAACTCGCGGGCGAGAACTCGGTGACCGAACCCGTGCTCTGGAAGATGGAGACCAAGGGGCGCGATCGCGAGGACAAACCCGAGTACCGGATGCGCGCCGAGATCGCCTTCTGCCTGATGAAAACGGGCGGGATCGCCGAATACTACCACAACTCCAGTTTTCTCGAACACGGCGGCTGCCCCGACCGGGCGGTGCGCGCCGGATTCGTTTACGCGATCGACAAATACCTGCGTGCGCAGGGGAAATACAACAAAAACGAGCAGAAGATCACCTATCAGGACGTCGCCGAGAGTCTGACCGTCGTCATCAGTTCGGCGTCGACCCAGACCTCCTACGAGAACCAGACGAAAAAGGCGATCAACAACCCCTTCATCACGCGCGCGCTGACCGAATACATCAAAAATTCGCTGGAGGTCTATTTCGCCGAGAACCCGACCGCCGCCGCGCAGTTCGGGGCGCAGGTGCTTCTCAACCGGCGGAGTCGCGAGAGCGCCGAGCGCGCCCGCGTCGACGTAAAGCGGAAACTCGCCGGGTCGATGGACGTGACCAGCCGGGTCGAGAAGTTCGTCGCCTGCCGCTCGAAGGACCCCGCCCTGCGCGAACTCTACATCGTCGAGGGCGACTCGGCGCTCACCTCCTGCAAACTCGGCAGGAACGCCGAGTTTCAGGCGATCATCCCGGTCCGGGGCAAGACGCTCAACTGTATGAAGAGCACCTACGCCCGCATTTTTGAAAGCAAGATCATCGTCGACCTGCTCCGCGTGATCGGCTGCGGGGTCGAGATCCCCGCGGGCGTGAAGGGCGACGTCGTCCCCTTCGATCCCGCCGCGCTCCGTTGGAGCAAGATCATCATCTGCACCGACGCCGACGAGGACGGCTTCCAGATCCGGACGCTGCTCCTCACGATGTTCTACCGTCTGCTGCCTACCCTGATCGAGATGAAGAAGATCTACATCGCGGAGTCTCCGCTCTTTGAGATCACGGCGGGGAACGAGACCTTCTTCGCCTACAACGAACCCGAAAAGCAGGCGATCGTCGCGAAACTCGGCGCGCGCCCCTACACGCTCCAGCGGTCGAAGGGGCTGGGCGAGAACGAACCCGAGATGATGTGGCAGACGCCGATGAATCCCGCGACGCGGCGGCTGATCATGATTACCCCGTCCGACG
>CAMJDE010000076.1 GCA_946404295.1 uncultured Clostridia bacterium
GGCGCCGTCGTCCAACTCTTCCGGTTTGAACTCTGACGCGTCCCAATCCAAGCCGACGAAGGCGGCTTGGTATGTAATCCGCTCGCGGGGCGAGCGGTATGTAATCTGCGCGCTTGCGCGCAGTATGTAATCACGGCGGAGCCGTGTATGTAATTCGCTCGCCCGGCGAGCGACGCACCTTTCGTCGGCTTGATTACTTGCCGCGTTTTACGAGGATTACATCCAATGCGTTGCATTGATTACATACCGCGCGTTGCGCGGATTACATGCCACGCTTTGCGTGGATTTCATACAGCCCTTTGGGCTGATTTGGAACGACGAGGGGAGAAAGAATATGCCAAAGAACGCGTTGCTTTCTTGTTCGGAAGAACTTGCTTCCCAATGCGAATTACTTTGCAAATCAATTAATGGGAATGCGAATGCGACTTCTCAACTGCGAAGATCGTCTTCCAGCGTTCTCGCAAACGTCAGCGAAGGGCAATATCCGCACAGTCTGTCCGATATGCTCTTTAGATTCCGAATTGCCCGGAAAGAATGCGTTGAGACAGAGAGCTGGCTGAAACTGCTTTATAACACACGTTTGATTGATGAACAATGTTTCAAAAAGATGCGCAATCTCGCCGGAAGAGTAGAGCGATTGATTACCGCCTCGTGCTTGACGATCGAGAAAAAACTGATGTGAATGTAAGAACCCTTTTTCGTTGTAACAAAAAAACCAGCCGTCCGGCACGCCGGACGGCTGGTTTCGTTATGCGTCTTTCTTTACTCTGACCGGTTCTCCCTTTCCGAGCACCGCGTCCTCGGTGATGACCAGTTTCTTCACCGTCGGGTCGGAGGGGATCTCGAACATGGGTTTCAGCATCACGCCCTCGATGATCGAGCGGAGCCCGCGCGAGCCGGTCTCGCGTTCGAGCGCCAGTTTCGCGATCGCGCGGAAGGCGCCGTCCTCGATCTCGAGTTCGACCCCGTCGAGCGCGAAGAGTTTCTTATACTGGCGGTACATCGAGTTCTTCGGCTCTTTCATAATGCGGACGAGCGCGTCCTCGTCGAGGTTGTCGAGGGTCACGAGGATCGGGAGCCGCCCGACCAGTTCGGGGATCAGACCGTACTTGATGACGTCGTGCGCCGTCACGCCCTTGAACACGCCCCGCGCGATCTTTTCCTTCCGCGTGCGGATCTCGCCCGTGAAGCCGATCGTCTTATTCCCCTGACGGCGTTCGATGATCTCCTCGAGCCCGTCGAAGGCGCCGCCGCAGATGAAGAGGATGTTCTCGGTATTGATCTGAATGAATTCCTGGTTCGGGTGTTTTCTGCCGCCCTGGGGCGGGACGTTCGCGACGGTTCCCTCGAGGATCTTCAGCAGCGCCTGCTGCACGCCCTCTCCCGAGACGTCTCGGGTGATCGAGCGGTTCTCGCCGCGCCGCGAGATCTTGTCGATCTCGTCGATATAAATGATCCCGCGCTCGGCAAGATCCACGTCGTAATCGGCGGCTTGGATCAGGCGGAGCAGGATGTTTTCGACGTCCTCGCCGACGTAGCCGGCTTCGGTCAGGGTGGTGGCGTCCGCGATCGCAAAGGGAACGCGGAAGCACTTGGCGAGCGTCTGCGCGAGATAGGTCTTGCCGACGCCGGTCGGACCGATCAGAAGGACGTTCGACTTCTGGAGTTCGACGTCTCCGTCGGGCTCCTCGTCGACCTTTTTGCCGTCGGCTTTGTTCTTCAGTTTCTCGTCGTGCGCGGCGATGCGCTTATAGTGGTTGTAGACCGCGACCGACAGCACCTCTTTCGCGTCGTCCTGCCCGATCACGTAGTCGTCGAGCATCTTTTTGATCTCGGTCGGCTTGGGCATATTTTCGGGCGAGAAGGTCTCGGCGAAGCGGGTGATCGCCTGCTCGTCGATCAGGTTCTGGCAATCCTCGACGCATCCGTCGCAGATGTAGAGCCCCGTGCGGGACGGGATCAGAAAGAGGACCTGATCCTCGGTGCGGCCGCAGAACGCGCAGCGGCGGCGTCCGCCTGACTGTTTTTCCATAATCGTCTGTCCTTTGTTTGAAATGGGGAAGGGAAAAGTACGGCGGGGCATATCCTTTCCGTTACGGGAAGGCACGCCTCGCCGGGGTTCGGGTCAGATCCGCTTTTCCATCACGCGGTCGATCAGCCCGTATTCGGCTGCCTCCGCCGCCGTCATGAAGTTGTCGCGCTCGGTGTCGCGGCAGATCTCTTCGTAGGTGCGCCCGGTCTGCTCGGCGAGGATCCGGTTCATCTTCTCGCGGATGAAGAGCAGGTGATCGGCGTGGATCTTGATGTCGCTCGCCTGACCCTGCATCCCGCCGACGAGCGGCTGGTGGATCATCACTTCGCTGTTCGGGAGGGCGAAACGCTTGCCCTTCGCGCCCGACGAGAGCAGGAACGCGCCCATGCTCGCCGCCATGCCGATACAGATGGTCGACACGTCGCACTTGATATAGTTCATCGTGTCGTAGATCGCCATACCCGCCGAGATCGACCCGCCGGGGCTGTTGATATAGAAACTGATGTCCTTTTCGGGGTCCTGCGACTCCAGATAGAGCATCTGCGCCACGATCAGCGACGCCGTCGTGTCGTTGACCTCTTCGGAGAGAATCACGACCCGGTCGTTCAGCAGCCGCGAGTAGATGTCGAAGGAACGCTCGCCTCTCGGGGTGTTCTCAATGACCATTGGGACAAGTGCCATGTGGGGTTTCCTCCTTCGGGTGTCCCGGTATCGGGATCATTCTTTGTCGGTCGTTTTCTTCGCCGCCGGCTTCTTTGCCGCGGCGGTCTTGGGGGCTGCCGCCTTGGTCGTCGTCTTCGCGGCGGTCGTCTTCGCGGCGGTCGTCTTGGGAGCGGTCGTCTTGGGAGCGGCGGCTTTCGTCGTCGTCGACTTGGTCGTCTTGGCGGCGGGCTTCTTCTCCGCGTCGTCGGCTTTCTTCTCCGCGGGTTTGGCGGCGGGCTTTTTCGCCGGGGCGGCTTTCTTTGCCTTGATCTTCGCCTTCTCCTTCACGAGATCCATCGCCGCTTTCACGGCGAGGTCGCGGCGGATATCCTCGGCGTCGACCATATTTTTCACCTGCTCGACGGGAACGTTATATGCGTCGGAGATGTTCTTGTATTCCTCCTCGACCTTTTCGTCCGCGACGGCGATCTTTTCGAGTTTCGCGATGGTCTCGAGCGCCAGGCGGATCTTCACCTGCTTCTCCGCCGTCGGACGCATCTGTTTACGGATATCATCGAGCGTCTGCCCGGTGTACTTCAGGTAGGTCGAGAGGTCGAGACCCTGCTGACGGAGCCGCGTGTCGTAGTCGCGGACGTAGTTCTCGGTCTCGGCTTCAAACATGGGTTCGGGGATATCCGCCTGCACGAGATCGATCAGTTTCTCGCCGAGGGCGTTTTCGAGCGCGGCGTCGGCGGACTGCTCTTTTCTCTTCCGAATGGTTGCCGAAACGTCGGCTTTATATTCAGACAGCGTATCAAATTCCGAAACGTCCTTCGCGAACTCGTCGTCGAGGGCGGGGAGTTCGACCGTCTTGATCCCGTTCAGCTTGCAGGCGAAGACCGCGTCCTTGCCGGCGAGTTCCTTGGCGTGGTAGTCGGCGGGGAAGGCGACCTTCACGTCGAAGGCGTCGCCGATCTTGTGCCCGACGATCTGATCTTCAAATCCGGGAATGAAACTGCCCGAGCCGAGTTTGAGGTCGTAGCCCTCGGCGGAACCGCCGTCGAACGCGACGCCGTCCACCGTGCCCTTGTAATCGATGTTGACGGTATCGCCGTTCTCCGCTGCGCGGTCGGTCACGTCAACGGTGCGCCCGTTGCGCTCCTGCACGCGCTTGATCTCGGCGTCGACTTCCTCGTCTTTCACCTCGACCGCGTCCTTTTCGGCTTCAAGACCCAGATACCCCTCGATCTTGACCTCGGGCTTCACGAAAACGGTCGCCTTAAACGCGACGCCGTTGTCGTCGATGTTCTCGACGTCGATCTCGGGTTTGCCGACCACGTCTAGTTCCGCCTCTTTGATCGCCGCTTCGTAGGCGGCGGGCATCACCTGATTGAGCGCGTCGTCGTAGAACACGCCCTTACCGTACATCTGTTCAACGATGTGACGGGGCGCTTTTCCGCGACGGAAGCCGGGAACCGTGATCGATCCTTTCTTCTTATTGAAAACGTCCGAGACCGCCGCCTCGAAGGTCTCCTTGTCGACCGAGAAAGAGATCTCAAACTTGTTCTTTCCCGCCTCTTCCTTTTTCGTCAGAGCCATTTGTTTTTTTCCTCCGGAAAATGTCTTTATTTTTTACAACTGAATTATTTTACAATAAAAGAGAAACCTTGTCAAGCAATTTGCGTCAAAAAAGACCGAAAAAACGAAAATCGGGCGCCGTTTCGCCCTCCGTCAGAGCAGACGGGGGAGAAAATCGAGAAAATCCGCCGAAATGAACCGGAACGTGATCCCTTCGAAGACCGTGGTCGCGGGCACGGTGTAGATTCCGTGGATGTGCCCGAAGCAGCACTCGGCGATCCCCGCTTCGTGCAATAGATCCACGAAGGGGCGAAAGACCTGTTCGTTCCAGACCGGCGGGAAGTGGAAGAAGGCGATCTTCGGCGCGCCGGGGTGTTCCTCTTCGAGTTTTTTCGCCGCGTCGAGCGAGAGTTTCAGGCGGGTCGCCTCGCGGTTGACCAGTTTTTCAAAATCGCCGTGCGCCCCCTCGTCGGCTTCGCCGAACCAGCCGCGCGTGCCGCAGACGATCCTGCCTTCGCAAAAAAACGCGTTGTTGTGCAAAAACCGGATATCGTCGAACCCGAGTTCCGATAAGTACGCGTTCATTTTCGTTTCGGTCGACCACCAGAAATCGTGGTTGCCCTTGCCGAGAATCTTTTTCCCCGGCAGGGAATGAAGGAAGGTAAAGTCCGACCGCGTTCCGGCAAGCGAGATCGACCAGGAGACGTCGCCCGGGATCACGACGGTATCGCCATCCGAAACCACGGCGCGCCAGTTCTTTTCGAGCCGTTCGGTGTAGCCCGCCCACTTTTTGCCGAACACCTCCATCGACTTGTCGGTATCGGCTGCGGTGGACAAATGCAGGTCCGAGATCGCAAAAAGCGCCATGCGCCAACACCTCCCTTCGGCTCTCGCCGTATAATCGCCCCGCATCGGGGCATACTGTCCTCCGGCAAAACGCCGAAAGGAGAATTGAAATGAAAGAAAACGAAACCAAAGAGTGCGGCTCGTCCTGCAAGAAGATCAAGGGGATCACCTGCGACGTGAAGAGCTGCGAGTACAACGACGGGGAAAACGAGTGTATGGCGGGTCACATCTCGGTCGGACCGACCGACGCGTCCTGCTCGGACGACACGGTCTGCGTGACCTTCCGTCCCCGAATCGAGGGCTGATTTACAGTCCCGCGAAGGCGAGCACCTTCGCCGGCATCTCTTCGGGGGCGACCGTCCCGGTAAAGCGGACGGCCCGCTCCCCGATCCCGACCAGCGGGGCAGGGACGGGGGTCGAGGTGAACGCCGCGAGTTCCTGCAGGGCGAAGAGGTCGTTCGTCGGCTCCTTGCCCGTCAGGCAGCGGTAGACGTTCGAGGCGAATTTGTAGGGGCTCGCCGTCGAGGCGAGCAGGATCTTTTTCGCCCGGTCGCGCACGTTCCGATCGGCGCGGATCGCCGCGTAGCCGACCGCCGTGTGCGGGTCGCAGAGGTACCCGGCTTCATAGGCGCGCTTGATCGCCTCTCCGGTCATTTCCTCGTCGGCGGAGTAGCCGACGAAATCCTCGCGCACGGCCGTCAGTTCCTCGTGGGTGAGGGCGTAGCGGCCGGAGGCGTTCAGTTGATCCATCAGGGCTTTGCAGCGCCGTGCGCTGAACTTTACGTAGAGCAGCCGTTCGAGGTTGCTCGAGATCAGAATATCCATAGACGGCGACATCGTGGTATGGAAGGCGCGGTTGCGGTCGTAGACGCCGCAGGCAAGGAACTCGGTCAAAACGTCGTTGCGGTTCGACGCGCAGATCAGCCGCCCGAACGGAACGCCCATCCGCTTCGCCAGATACGCCGCGAAGATGTTGCCGAAATTCCCGGTCGGAACCGTCACGTCGACGGTCTCGCCCGGATCAATGCGCGAACTGGCGACGAGGTCGCAGTATGCCGAGACGTAGTAGGCGATCTGGGGCGCCAGCCGTCCCCAGTTGATCGAGTTCGCGCTCGAAAGGATCACACCGCGGGAGGCGAGTTCGTCGCGGATCGCCGGATCCGAGAAGATCTTTTTGACCCCGGTCTGCGCGTCGTCGAAGTTGCCGCGGATCGCCGTCACGTTGACGTTGTCCCCGGTCTGGGTCGCCATCTGGAGTTTCTGCACCCGGCTGACCCCGTCGGCGGGGTAGAAGACCTGGATCTTGGTCTGGGGCACGTCGCGGTAGCCCTCGAGCGCCGCCTTCCCGGTGTCGCCCGACGTGGCGACGAGGATCAGGGCGGTCTTCAGTTCTCCCGTCTTGCGGAGCGCGCGGGAGAGCAGGCGCGGCATGATCTGGAGCGCCATATCCTTGAAGGCGCAGGTCGGACCGTGCCAGAGTTCAAGCGCGACGGTCGAGCCGTCGATATCCGAGAGAGGCGCGGCGCCGCCGGGAAAACGGTCTTCGCCGTACGCCTCGCGGCAGTCGGAGAGCAGTTCTTCCTCGGTGTAGTCGGTAAGGAACTTTCCGAGGATGCGGGCGGCGCGTTCGGGGTAGGAAAGACCCGCGAGTTCGTCGAGTGCGTCGTCCGACAGCGTCGGGATCTCATTCGGCATGTAGAGACCGCCGTCGGGGGCGAGCCCGCGTTTGATCGCCTCGGCGCTCGAGACGAAGGGGCCGGTTGCGGAACGGGTGCTGGAGTAGAGCATTGTATGATCCTTTCGTTTGGGAAAATCAGGTGATTATTCCGACCGGGCAAAGAACCGGTCGGCGTTTCGGTAAAAGATCGCGTCGATCGCCGCGTCGGAAAGACCGGCGTCCGAGAGGGCGGCGGCGAGCGCGAGAAGATCGTCGGAAGAAGAAAGCCCCGCGGGGGTCTCGTCCGTACCGTCGAAATCCGAGCCGAGCGCGATCGCGTCGGGGAACCGTTCAAATCCGTAGACCAGATGCGACGCGACGTCGCCGATTCCGGCGCGCGGGAAGTCCGTCAGGTGCGGGGCGTGAAAAGTGATCCCGATAAGCCCCCCGAGCCGGGCGATCCGTCCCGCGTCGCGGTCGGAGATATTCCGTCCGTGCGCCCGGAGCGTAAAAAACCCGACGTGCGAGGCGATCGCGGGTTTTCTTTCCCGCTCGCAGATCGTTAAGATCCCGTCGGTCGCCTTTTCCGAGGCGTGTGAGACGTCGGGGATTAGTCCGAGCGAAAGGGCGCGTTCGAGTGCCGCCCGCCCGAAATCCGAAAGGCCGATTTCGGTGTCCCACGCCCCGCCGAGGGCGTTTTCGCCCCGCCAGAAGGGGGCGACCGAGACAATCCCGAGCGAGGGAAACGCGTCGAGGACGGAAAGATCCGATCCGATCAGCCGCAGGTCCTCGACCGAGAGCGGCAGGCGTTCCGGGGGGATCCCCGCCTCCGCGCATTTTCGTTTGAACGAGAGCGCGGTGCGATAGAGGGCGCACAGACATTCGCCGTCGCTCTGTCCCGCGCGGCTCCAGATCGCCGCCAGCACGAAAAACCCGTCGGGAAAGGCGAGCGAGGGCAGCCGGAGAGCGAGCGCGGGGGAGGCGAGGGGCAGGTCGTTTTCGTCGATTTTGCCGGGGGTATCGGCGTGCAGAAGCGAAAGACGCCGGGGAAGAGGGGAGTTGCCGTTCATTTTCGATCCTCCGGGAGTTTTTGTAACTCCTATGCGGAGGGGACGGAACTTATGCGCGAAACGCCGCCTTGACGTGCTCGATCGACAGGACCTTGTCGCGCGTTTCGCTCGGCGAAAGGTACACCTCGATCACGTCGAAGCGGACCGA
Source organism: uncultured Clostridia bacterium (assembly GCA_946404295.1). GTDB lineage: Bacteria > Bacillota > Clostridia > Oscillospirales > CAG-272 > UBA1740. The sequence goes on from CAMJDE010000076.1 coordinate 7,974, forward strand.
AAGATCGGGCGAGGGTCGCCGCGAGAGCCAGATCCGCGCCGCCCGGACGACGTGCTCCTGCT
>CAMJDE010000077.1 GCA_946404295.1 uncultured Clostridia bacterium
GACGTCGGATCCTTGCCGGTCTCGAGGTCGACTTCTTCGATCAGGTTGTCGGGATTGCGTTCCTTCAGGACGCGGGACTCGACGTTGTCCTTGATGTCGGAGAACTTCCACTTCTGGAAACCGGACGTGATCATACCGAGGAGTGCGACGATCATAATGACCGCCAAGCCGATGAGGAGCGAGTTACGAGTTGCTTTTTTCATTTCAAAAACTTCCTTTCAAAGTTTTGGATTTATTTATCTTCATTGATAACGCACACGAACTGCACGTTATCGGAAAGAGAGATCTCGACAGGAGTATCATTTTCTGTAGCAGAATAGGTATCAAACGTGCCGTCAAAATAGAAGACCCAGCATCTCAAATTAGCATAGCCAGCCTTTTGTGCTCCGCTCTTGAGATCTCCGGATTTTGACGATTCTTCTTCAGGAGTCTTTTCTCCGCCAATAGTCAGTTTGACACCTTCAAACGGAAGAAGATATACAATACCTTCATCATAGGAAGAAGTGGTAGCATAATAGTCACCCACAAGACCTGAAATTCCGGAAACATTCGTATCCTGAATAACGGTCTCGCCGTCGATCTCAAGGGAGAAACCACAGACAGGGTACTGCGTCAGAAAAAAGTAGATCCCTTCCGGCTGAACACCGTTATCAACGACAACAGAAGAACCAGCCTCTTCCGACGCCGGACGCTTCATGACCGACTGAGATCCTTCGGTCGTCTTGTGCACGATCAGACCGGCGAACGCTCCGACAACCAGGACAATGGAAAGCAGCAGAGCAATTTTCTTAATGACAGGCATTGTTTACACTCCTTCTTATTCAGCGCACAGATACGCTTCAAAATACCCCTTCGTCGGATCCATGGCAATGGATGCGGAGAGAGGACACGAAACGGAGAAAGTAGTATCGCCGGAACCGGCGAACAAACGAGGAAGTTTCCCCTTCAGATCGACCGTAACGATTTCTTCATCTGAAAGAGAATAGTAGATCTCAACCGGGCGCCCCTGGGCGCGCTCTTCCTCCATCCATTCACGGAAAGCCGGAACAAGCGTATATTCGGCGAGCGTATCAAACGCAGCGTCGTTGATGACCATGTTCTCCAGGAGAGAATAAGACTCTGCGTTTTCGGGAGTTTCGGAGGAAAACGCGATCGCCGAAACGCTCGTCTCGGCTGCCGGAAGAACGATCTGGAAAGAATGATCGTCACTCAGAGCGGAAACGTAATCCGAAAAGAAATCGGATCCGAGAGAAGGAACGTAAAAGTAGACGTTTTCGCCGTCGCAGAAAGTGACGTCGACCTCCGTGGAAGCGTTGAAAGAGGTAACAACGGAGAAATGACCGCAAAGATACTTTGCCAGAGCGCCCCCGTTGCCTTCATAGGTAGCGGCGCCGAGCGACGCTTTCGACACGGAATAAACGGTAACACCGGTGCCGTTGTAATCAACGACCGGAGTAAAAACCGAATCGGCGGAAAGCGTAGCCGTCACGGTATTCCGATGAAGAGAGACGCCGGACCGAGAAACGACGAGAACGTCAAAGGACCCGGAAGGAATACCGTGAATATCGGAGCCGAGTTCAAAGAATCGGCTCGAGCCGTCATAGAAATCGACTCGATAAAGACCGGACTCAAGATAAGCGTTTACAAGATTATCTTCGACGGACGACGCGCCACAGGCGCCGGTAACAAACTGACGGTAAGTCGCTTTCGGAAGATTCACCGAAAAAACGCCGCTCTGAACCGACATACCGAGATCTTTGCCGACAATGAAATCGCGCCGCTTCACGGTCGACCAATGGGTTGTCTCAATGCCGGAATACGAGGCTTCGCCGGAATCGGTGATAATCTGTAACGTAACAGACGGATATTTCTGCCCGTACGTCCCGACGATACCGGGAGATACGACGGGATCAGTGCAAACGCCGATCCTACGAGTTAAGGTCTGCGAAGAAAAATCAATTTCATCGGCTCCGTTGACAAGAGCACGAAGAGGCTCCACGCCCGGAAGAAAAATCGTCTTGGAACTTCCGCCGCCGAGGGATCCCAACGTCGTAAGAGTCAGAGTCAGACCGTCGCCTTCGGAAAGCTGCGAAGAGGCGCCAACAAAGACCGGAGGAATAGGACTTATCGGATCCGAAGAGCGGTTCACCTGAATAGCCCCCAGCACTTTATAATTGACGAGAGGCATATAGGGCGCCGTATTCTGAACAGTCAGAGGCAAATTCCCGTTTCCCGTACCGGTAGAAGGGGAAACGTTGGAAATTTCAGATCCCGAAACAGCCGGGGACTTGCGAAAATGAATACTCGCGGCAACCCCTCCGCCGATCAGAACGACGGCAAGGATCAGAGCAACGGTCCGAATGATTTTCATCATTGTCCCTCCAAAGTTTATCATCAGCCCGAACCCGGGCGGATCTTCCGAAATTAAAAAATTTGAACCCACCCCCCCGACGCGGATTGATTAGATCCGTTGATCGCCGGGGGGTTTGTTTCCGGGCGGGGCTTATCGCAGAGACCTGAAGCCCCGCCCTTAGGCTGAAACATCCAGCCAACTGTGGGTTCTCTGCTCTTCCAATGCACGCCCCCGATCACGGGCTGACGTGCGAAGGAAACCATTGTTACACACCGGGGAGGAAGGAGGACGACAAACCTCCCCGGCTCGGCCTGTCCGAATTGCTTACGCCGTCTTTTCGCCGACGAAGCGGAAGTATTTGGTATCCGCTTTGCGATCGTCCTTCGCGCCGCGCATTTCACCGAAGAAAACGATAATCTGCTTCATGAACCGATCCGGGATCTTGTCCTTGAACTTCTCCCACGGCTCGCCCGTGACCTCCTGGAACTCTTCGGTCTTGATCTTGCAAGGATCCATTTTCTCGTAGCCGTTTCCGGAGTCCTTGTCGAGGATCTCCTGGGCGCGGTAAACGATCACGTTGTCCCACTTGATCTTTTCACCCTTCACATCGCCGTCCATCTCACCGAAGGACCGCTTCGCGCCGAGGAAAAACTGCTTGGGTTCGGGTCTTTTAACGTCTGCCATTTTTACTCCTTCCCGAATACAACCCGTCCGGGGCGGTACAATGCGGATTTATCCCTCCGCGGGGGAAATAAACTTTACTTTATGTCATCCCAGATCCAATCGTATCTGCTGTCTGCCATACGTTCAGAAAGAGAAGGGGTATAAAAAGCATCTCCATCGTAGATAGGACGAGGTGTTTTTTTACGCTCTTTCGCTGCTTTGCGCCTTACCCCTGCTCGGACGCCGCTCTCACCTCACCGGTCTTTTTGTTCAAAGTGATATTGCGTCTCGCTTTGAACCGACGGCTCTTCTTCGCAGGAGTAGCAGTGTTCAGATTGACGACGACATTCACGCCGGAACCGTTTGCACCGGAAGAACGCGTCTTCTTCGCCTTGCGAGAAGAAAGATACTTTTTCTTGCGATCCATTTCATACTTACGTCCCTGCTTGTACGAAAGAACCTCCTCGTCGGTCTTGAAAACCGCCTTAACGTGTTTTTCACGACCTTTTGCACTTGTTCCAAGTGCCGATCCGCGTCCAAAAGCGAACGCGATCCGCTGTTTGATGGAATACTTACGACGTGCCATTGTTTTTTCCTTTCTTTTTTCGATATTTTTCTACCACAAGCTGTGATAATAGTAATAATATATTATGCCTGCAATACAATCTTATCACAAAAAAATGTGATTGTCAAGTCATAATATATTATTTATGATAATATTTTTTTGAAAGGAGCAAAAAAGATGAACACAAAGGCAATAAAAGACGAAAGAATAGATCACGACTACCTACAAAAAGACATAGCTAAAATACTGAAAATAAGCACACAGTATTACAGTAGATACGAAAAAGGACAAATAGATATGCCAATTAGACACTTAATAACACTGGCAAAACTATATAATGTTTCGATCGATTACCTCGTCGGACTAAAAGGAAAAGAAAAACTTTACCCTAAAGAAAACAAAGACGTTCAATTCGCAAACGAAGTAAAAAAGTCCTACAGAAAGTTTTACGAGGAAAACAAAAATGTGGAGAAGATATGACAACATCACATTATGTAAAATCTGCGGATCAAGATCAAACGGCATGCCATATTGCTATGATTGTTATGAAGCAATAAGATTTGGGAACATGGCAAAATGCCCTGATTGTGGTAAATACGTTATGGACGGAGAAATATGTGATTGTCAACGCGGAAAAATATGCTTACTATGTAGAACGCCAATAAATGGCGGAATACATTGTGAAGAGTGCAAAAAAAGATACCACCTAAAAATCTGACCCCTCCCGGCTGCTTCGGCGGCCGGGATCTTCTTTCCGCAAAAAAAGAAGCCCCAATCGGGACTTCTTCTTTTATTTGGGCGCCGGGTCAGAACTTCGGATGAAGATCCCAGTCGGGAAGATCCGGTCTTTCAAAAGGATCAATGCAATAGCACCAAGACAGCGGCGGTCGGTTTATAAAAAAGTCCGAAAGAGGAGCCGGTTTCGAGTATCTGATCACATCCGTAAGTTCGTGCGCGTAAAGCACGCGACTCTTCCCGGCGTAACGCTTGAGTTCTTCCTTCGGAACGCACCCGAGACGGACGTCCTCACACAGGAGATAGGAGATCTCCGAAAAAACAAAGTGACGTCTTACGGCGGAAATCACCGCTTCACCGACGACCATTCCGCACCCGCCGCCGTTCTTTGTCTCGTAAATGAAAGTACGACGTCCGATCACCAACGGCCGCTTCCGCCACTCGACGCGCTTGATCCCATCCAAGATATTCCGGGAATGCGGCGGATTGATCGCGAGCATAATGCAAAAGTTCATTTTGTTTTGTCCTCCTTATGTAATTTTTAATGAACTACTTATTATTTCTCTCCCGTCTCTCCCTCTTGAACTTCGCCTTCATGTGCTTCTCCCACGTCCCCAAGGGATCAGGCGAAGGCATTACCGGTCGAGGGATCGACGGATCTCTCGCGCCGGCGGCGATCAAATCGGCGTCGCTTTCTGCCGGAATGAACTTCGCACGGCGCGCCCTGGCTTCCGGCGTATCACGATAAAGATCTTTTTCATAGGATTCACGCTCTATTTGCCGCTCCTTCGATTCTTCGACAATCTGATGGATCCGCTTTTGTTCCTCAAGATCCGCTTCGATCTTCTCTTTCGCTTCGCGGCGCTGCTCTTCGAGCATTTCGTGCATCTGATTGATCATACGTTTATTCTGATGCGCCCGGCGCTGCCGGATCGATTCGTAATTCCGAGGATCCCGGAGAGCGACTTCCCCGGTCTCCGGATCAACGAAAGATCCGAAGAAGGTGTTGTCGTTGATATTCGCAAGCGAATCAGACAGATCTTCAACGAACGGTCGATCCTCGACGTTCTCATTCAAGAGCATCGACAAATACGCGACGTCGCCGGCAAAACGACGTTTTGCGCGCTCGAGATCCGGCTGACGCCGATAGATCCGCTTGAACTCGGGGTTCGAGTAATCGCCCGGCTTCGCCGAACGAATACGCGACCACCAGTCCATAAAGCCGGACCCCTTCTTCGTCCGGTCCTTAACGAATCGGACGCAGTTACAGGTGAGATAGTCCAAGAAAATCGGCTGCGCCTCGAGGATCCGATAGATCGGCGAGAGCGCGACCGGGATCCCGTCCGGAATCTCGACAGTCTCTGGACCCTGCCAGGAATGATAGAACTTTCGTTTCGTCTCAAACTCGATGTTACAGACGACCGTTACGTCCGGCAATACGCCTTTAATCTTTTGCCGGATCTCGTCGGTGTTACTGTTCTTATCGTAGCAAGTTTTGAGTAGCCGTTCGAGATCCTGCTTCAGCGCGAGATCCTTCCCGTGCTTCAAATACCACTTGATCCGACCGACCAGGATCCCAACCGTGTAGCTCTTCCGTTCGTAGGCGTCGCAATAGACATCATAATCGTACTTCGAGATCAGACCGTTCTCTTTCCAACGGTCGAGAAAGAAAGACTTATAGCCCATTTCGACAACTTCCCGGCTCTTGTTGTACGCGCGGAAGAAAACGTTATTCGACCGACGGTTACCGAGCGAAAAATACGAAAGATCGATCTCTTTGCCAAGATCAAATACCTTTTGACCGAACCGCATTTTCGAGACCGTATGTTTCAGAAGATCGGAGTCATTGAAAAACTCGATCGGCTTCTGAATAATATTCGTATGAAACGCAAAGTCAAGACGGTTCTCCCTGGTCGTCAGAACGTGGAGATCGAACGTCCGGAGAATATCGACGACCTTATCGAACGACTGCCGAAGCGCAGCGTCGACGCCCATCAAGACGAGCGCACGCGTCCGGATCTGAACTTCGATCCGGGGCGTATTGTCGTTCGGAAGGTAAGAAGCGATGAAAATATCGTAGTTTTCTTCAAAGCAAAGACGATGCTCGTAGATCGCGTGGTTCGATCTATAATACTCAAGATCGAACAACGTGACCTGACTTTCATAAGACTGCGACTTCTGCTTTTTGCATTCGTCAAGTCTGTTCAAAAGTTTCCGGAGACCTTCGTTCTCGATCTCTATGACCGAAGGAGTGAAATACTCGGCATCTTCCTCGTACTCCGAAAGAAACTCGTCCCGACGGTCCGGCTCCCGCTTCTCGCCGCGATCGCCGCGAATGAAAACCGTGTAGTACAGGTTGTCAAGATGCGGGAGAACCTTTTTTTCGGTCAAAGAGAAGAAGTCTTCCGCCTGTTCCGGGCTAAACTCCCGGAATGTTTTTGCCCGTAATACATACTCCGGAATCATACTGTCCTCCTTTTGTCCCCAAAACGACTTTTGGGGACAAAAATTTTTCGTGCATTTTCTTCGGTAACGCCTGGGATTTCGCCCGATTTCGATTTCTTATCCCTGGGGCGTATTACATCCCCGCCCCGTCCAGCCCGAAAACGGGCTTTTTTACCCGCCGGGCGCGCGCTGTCGCTTGCCGCGCTCCGGCGGGGGTTACGTTCGCTCCGGCGAGGATCCGCACGACGGGGTTGACCGCTCGGCGGGGTGCCGGCGCCGCCGGGAAGGGGGTCCCGGTGGGGGCGCGCCGCGCCACTTCGCCGACGTTGCTTCCGGCGTTCACCACCCGCTTCCTCCGCCGTTTCCTCCGCAGTTATCTCCCGTCCCGAGGATAACTGCAGGAAAACGACAGGAAAGCGCGTGGAGAACGTCAGACCAACGCCGTCTCACACGCGACGTCCTCTGCGGAGGATCGGGGCACCTGCACACCGTTCCCACCGGCACGAGACGGGAGAGGCCGGTGGAAACCGTGCACAGCTTCCCCGCCGCCTCGCCCATCCCACCGGGACGTCACACAGAGAAAAAGGAGTCAAGGAGAAACGACCGCACGGCGGGAAGAAGAAAGGGAACGAGCCCGCCGACGTCCGCACTCCAGACAAACACCGTCATAAGTAAAACGGGAACAACAATCCGGAACACGCCAGAACGAGAGATCACGTGCAAGGCGTAACTGTTCAGCCGGCGCCGCTTTATTAAAAGTGGCGACACGTTGAAAGTGAAGAGCGTTCAAACGCTCGATCAGGTCGCTCTTTGACATAGAAAAAACCCTCCGATTAAAAGTTGACTTTTAATCAAAGGGTCCGGAGTTCGAATCTCCGCAGGAGCACCAAACCGAGAGGGGACACGCCTTGTGCGCGTCCCCTCTCGGTTTGCAACTCTTCGCTTGCGATTCGGAACTCTGACTTTACGCCGTGCTCGCGGCGAAAAGTCCAAGCGGCTCGCCCCGACCGAGAAACGAACTCCCTCTCTGCTGTCCGAGACGCGAGTTCTGAATCTCCGCAGGAGCACCAAACCGAGAGGGGACACGCCTTGTGCGCGTCCCCTC
>CAMJDE010000078.1 GCA_946404295.1 uncultured Clostridia bacterium
CTCCGAAAGGATCTCGCGGTAGGTCGAGAGGATCCGCGAAACGTCGCGGAGCCGACCCGAAAGCCGGTCGTCGGCAATCGCGTCCGACGCCTCGTCGAGACGGTCGGGTCCGATCGAACCCGCGGAAAGTTCCCTGACGACCGAGAGATACCGGTCGAGCGACGCGGGATCGAGTTCGGGGGGCTCGGGAAGGGTCGGGGTCAGACGACGGAGCGCGAGCCACATCGCGAGGGTGCGCGCCGTCCGGTCGGCGTAGCGGAGGGCGAGTCCGCCCTCGGAGCGGAAGAAGGTGTCGGCGAGCCGAGTAAAGTTGGTCGCCTCGAAAACGAGGGGAGCGAATTTCGGCATCGAGCCGGGGGCGTCGGATTCGACCGATTCCGCCATCCGGCGCTCCGCCGCGACGGTCGACTGTTCGGGGACGATCAGGTAGGACCGGATCTTCTTCGCGACGGTTCCGGCGATCATGCGGTCGAGCAGTCCGGTCTTGCCGGAGCCGACCTCTCCGAGGATCAGACGCAGCATCTTCTTCCCTCCTTTTCTTTCGGATTTGGCGTTTTGCGTGTGATTTGCTCAAAACCCCCCTTATCGGAGGATCAAACGGTAGCCCTCGCCGCGCTCGGCGCGGATTTGCGGAGAGGCGGGCAGGCGGTCGAGTTTTTTGCGTAGCGCGGAGAGCGCCACGCCGAGGGCGTGCGGGGTGAGGTCCCGTCCGCCCGCCCGCCGCAGGGTCTCGGTCGGAACGGTCGCGTCGGTGTCGGACAGGAGCGAAAACAGGTCGTATTCGAGCGCCGAGAGCCGGACGCGCCGATTCCCGACGAACAGGTCGCGTCCCACCGCCGAAAGGACGGTTTGCGCTCCCCCGCCCGCGGGATCGAGGAGCGCCTCGAAATCCGAATAGAGGAAGGGTCGCGCCAGATCCGCGCCCTCTCCGTATCCGACCGTCACGACGCGTCCCGCGAAGGGGAGCGGGGACGGGAGCGGGGCGCAGTCCAGATCCCAGAGGAGAAGGTCCGCCGCCTCGCCGCGGTACTTTTCGGGGGCGGTCGCCGTCACCTGAAAGGCGCCCGTCCCGAAGGACGAGAGAAAGGCGGGCAGGTCGGGGTCGCGCCCGACGTAGATCACCCTGCCGCGCATCAGCGTTTCTCTTCCCCGAGGAACCGCCGCGCAAGCGAGAGCGCCTCGAAGACGATCTTGTCCATATCGAGGTAGCGGTAGAGCCCGAGCCGACCGCCGAAAACGACCTTTTCTTCTTTCTCGGCGAGGGCGGCGTAGCGGGCGTAGAGCGCGTTGTTTTCGTCGTCGTTGACGGGATAGTAGGGCTCGTCGCCCTCCCGCCACTCGGCGGGATATTCGCGGGTTATCACCGTCTTCTCCTGCTTGCCGAAAACGAAGTGCTTGTGCTCGATGATCCGGGTAAACGGCACGTCCGCAGACGTGTAGTTGACGACGGCGTTGCCCTGATAGTCGGGGACGTCGAGCGTTTCGCTCTCGAAACGCAGACTGCGGTAGGCGAGCAGTCCGAACCGCGCGCCGTAGTACTCGTCGATCCGGCCCGTGAAGAGCACGCGGTCGGCTTTCGCGTCGAGGGCGGCGCGGTCGGAGAAGTAGTCGGTCGAAAGGAGAACGTCTGAACCGTCGAGCAGTCTCTCGACCAGAGCGGTATAGCCCTCCTCCGGGATCCCCTGCAGCGGGTCGGAGAAGTAGTTGTCGTCGTAGGTGAAGCGGAGCGGAAGCCGCCTGATGATGAAGGCGGGCAGGTCGCGGCAGGGTCTTCCCCACTGTTTTTCGGTGTAGCCCTTGACCAGTTTGGTATAGATGTCCTCTCCGACGAGGGCGAGCGCCTGTTCCTCGAGGTTCCTCGGTTCGCGTCCGACGTAGGGGGCGCGCGCCTCCTCGATCTTCGCCTTCGCCTCGGCGGGGGTCACGACCCCCCAGAGGGCGTGAAAGGTGTTCATATTGAAGGGGAGATGGTAGAGTTCGTCCCCGTAGCGCGCGAGGGGCGCGTTGGTGAAGCGGTTGAAGGTGACGAAGCGCGAAACGTAGTCCCAGACCGCGCGGTCGGAGGTGTGGAAGATGTGCGCGCCGTAGCGGTGCACCTCGATCCCCTCGACCCGCTCGGTATAGATATTTCCGGCGATATGCGGGCGGCGGTCGATCACGAGCACGCGTTTGCCCGCGTCGGTCGCTTCGCGCGCGAAAACGGCGCCGAAGAGCCCCGCGCCGACGACGAGATAATCGTAGCGATCATTCATCGGTGATCTCTCCTTTCTCCCGGATCCTGCCGGGATCGTTTGCTTTCAGGAAATCCGCCGCCAGCCCCGCGGCAAGATCGCGCACCCACGCGGGCGAGAGGATCCGGATCCGGTCGCCGAACCCGACCGCCCACGAGAGGAAGACCGGGGAGACGACCACCCGCGCGCTGACCCGGAAAGTGTCTGCGCCCTCTCCGTCCGAGAGGAAGGGACACCCCTCGCCGAAGCGGTCGATGACGATGCCGGCGAGGTCTTTTTTTACCGAGAGGACGACCGTCGTCTCGGTGCCGCTGTGCATCCCGAAGAGCATGGATTCGTATTTGCCGGGATCGGCGACGATCTTTTCCCACGCGTCCCTGCCCTCGCGCGGGGCGTCTTCCTCGCGGATCGAACCGATCTTATCGACGCGGAAATGGCGGAGATCCGCCGCCTCGCGGTCGTAGGCGAGCAGGTAGTAGTAGTCGTTGTCGCGCGAGAGCAGACACGGGCTGACGAAGTAGCGTTTTCCGTCGCGGCGGGCGCGGCGGGTGTGGTCGGGCATCCACTCGTAGTAGAGGAAGGAAACGCAGCGGTCGCCCGAGATCGCGGCGTGGAGGGCGTCGACCGTGCGGAGCAGTTCGCGGTTCTCGCTCGGGACGCGACCCGTCACGTAGACCTCGCGCGACAGGCGCCGCTCCTCGTAGACCGACGCCTCGCGGGTCAGTTTCGCGATCAGACGGCGGCTCTTGTCGAGCGGGATGAAGCGAGACGCCTGCACCGCGTCGATCAGCAGTTTGAGTTCCGCCGTCTCGAAGGCGCGGTCGCCGAGAAAACAGCCCCCGCCCCGCCCGCGGTTGACGATCACGTCGTAACCGTCCTCGGACAGGGTCTGAAGGTCGTCCATCACGGTCTTCCGATCGCAGGGAAAGCCCGCCGAATCGAGGTGACGAAGGATGCGGTCGACCGTCACGGGATGATCCTCGTCGCTCTCGCGGGAAAGATAGCGGAGAACCTCGAGGATCCTGCGCTTCTGGTTCGCTTTTTTCGGCATTTTCCGGGTCCCCTCCTTCCTTCACGTCCGTTTTATCGTATCTTTTAAGTTTATTATAGCAAATTCGCGGGCAAAAGTAAACCTCTTTTCTGCGATTATCTCTTGACTTTTTCTTTTTTTATGGTATAGTGGAAATAAGATTTCGGAAAGGGGGACGAACCGATGAACCGACCGCGCGCGCGCTTCAGCCGCAAGGAACGCCTGACGCTCGCGATCCTCGGCGCTCTGCCCCTTCCCTTTTTTCTCGCTCTCTTCGGTCCCCTCGACGCGTTCGCGTCGAACCGGGGGGAACTCGGCTTCTCCGCGGGCGACTTTCTGCCGCTCTGCCTGCTCGTCGCCGGGGTGTCCGCCGCTTTGCTCTTCCTCCTGCTTTTCTTCCTTCCGGACGGGGGTTTTCGGATCGTTTTCCCCGTGATCCTCGCCCTGTCGGTCTCGGCGGCGGTGCTTCCCTTCGTCAATCGGCTTGCGGGACTGCCGGGCGACCGTCTCTCGGAGCCGCCGGCACAGCGGACGGTGCTCGGGCTGGTCCTGCCGCTCCTGCTTCTTTCGGGCGGGGTCGTCGCCTTTATGCTTGTGAAGCGCGCCGACCTGCTTGCGACGGTCTCGGGCTTTATTCTGATCCCGCTGCTCGCGATGGGAGTCGTGTCCTTTTGCTCGATCCCGCTCCGGGATCCGGGCGTCTTTTCGCGGGAGGAGGGCGACCTTCGGAAGAACGGCACGGTCACGACCGAGGGGATCACGGATCTCGGGCGCGACGCGACGGTCCTGTACTTCTGTATCGACCGGCTGGACGAGGCGTTCTGCCGCGTGGCGGAGTCGCTGGATCCCTCGGTTTTCGCCGGGCTTGACGGATTCACGCGCTACGTCGACCACGTCTCGCTCTACTCGAACACCTACCCCGCCGTCTGCTATATGCTGACCGGGCGCGAAGCCGACTTTTCGCTCTCGCGGAGCGAAAATTTCCGCGAGAATTACGCCGCGCCGCGCCTGCTCGGGGCGCTCGTCGACGCAGGGTATTCCACGGCGATCTACGCCGACGGGTACTACTGTTTCGGAACGGTGCGGAATATCGCCGACTACGCCGACAACCTGCTTGCTGACGGGCGATTTGCCGTCGAGCGGAAAGCGGAACTCTCCTTCGAGATGCTCGAACTCTCCCTGTTCCGTTCTTCCCCGTCGGTCCTGTCGCCGCTCTTCTCCGACCTCTCGACCGACGCGCTGACAAGTCACGCGGTCCTCTTACCCGAGGATAATTCCGATATCGCCTTCAACAGCGGGAACGCCGCCGTCGCCCGGGAGATCGCCCGGCGGGGATTCGGCGCGCGGGACGGAAAGCGTTTTTCCTACGTTCATATCGAGGGAATGCACGATATCCTCGACGGCGAGGAAGATCCCGAAGCGACCCTCGACCGTCTCAAAGAGTGTTTTTCGATCGTCGACGCCTACCTCGACGCTCTCCGCGACGCGGGGCTGTACGAGAACGCGACGGTCGTCATTACGGGCGACCACCCCAGCCCCCTGAGCGACTGGCGCTCGGTTTCGGAACCCCGGATCACCGCCCTGTTCGTCAAGCGGCGGGGGGACGCCGGGACCCCGCTCCGGCAATCGGGCGCGCAGGTCTTTCAGGGGCAGATCGCGTCCGAGATCCTTGATTCCGAGGGGATCGCGCTCGCCGATTCCGACCCGCTGCCGCTCTCCCGGACCCCCGAGGGGGTCGACCGCGAACGCGTCCATCACTTTATCGTCCGCACCGGCGAGGGCTTCCGCTTCGAGACCTATCGGATCACGGGTCCCGCCGCCGATTTTGCGAACTGGGAGGCACTGGAACCCGTCTCCTACAAGAAGGACCCCTATCAATAAATGCCGTCAGAAAGGCGTGAAACCATGAAGAAACCGATCCGCTCCCCCCTGTTCCCCGCGATCGTCGCCGCTCCCGTGCTCTTCGGGATCGGGGCGCTGGTGCTGTCGCTTCCCGAATACGACGGGCCGTGGTACTATTTCCTTTATTACCTTCTGCACGTTCTTGCGGCGGGGGCGTTTTTCTACGGGCTTCACCGCGCGTTCCGGACCCTTCCGGACAGGGGCGCGGCGCGGGGATTCACGGCGGCGATCCCGGTGCTTCTGTCGCTCTCGGTCTACCATTTCGCGATCGCCTTCTTTGATGCCTACGCGGTGCAGTACGAGGAGGGCTCCGGCGCTCTGGTCTACGCTCTGCTCTCGCTTTTCACCGACTCGATCCTCGCCGAGTGGGGTCTGCTCGCGCTCTCGTACTTCTGCGGGTGGCTCCTGTTTCTGCGCGGCGAGGCGACCCCCGCAAGACGCAGAGCGGCGTTCCTGCTCTCCGCTCTCCTCTACTTCGCCTATCTTTCGGCGGGACGCGTCACCGAATACCTCTCCTACCGTTCGGCGCGCTTCGGCGTCGCGGACGAGGGGACGGTCTTCGTGTTCCTGCTCTTCTCGGCGGCGGATCTCTTGATCTCCGCCCTCGGTTTTCTCATCCTGTTCCTCGGGGACCGGGCAAATAAACGGGAGGTCGTTTAACCATGGAAGAAGTCTATTCACTTTGGAATGACCCCGAATCGACCAAGATCCGCTTCTATCCCGCAGAGAACAAGCGCGGGGACGGGACCGTCGTGATCTTCGCCGGGGGCGGATACTATTTCCGCGCGCCCTACGAAGAGGGAGACTACGCCAAACGCTTGAACGAATACGGGCTGAACGTCTTTACGGTCGATTACCGCGTCGCCCCCGACCGCTTTCCCCTGCCGCTGCTCGACGCGCGGCGCGCGGTGCGTTTCGTGCGCGAAAACGCCGCCCGGTTCGGGATCGATCCGCATAAGGTGGCGGTAATGGGTTCGAGCGCCGGGGGGCATCTCGCGGCACTGCTCTCGACCTACCGCGAACCGATCGCGGGCGAGGGGGTCGACGGGACCGACGCGATCGACTGTCAGCCCGACGCCTGCGTCCTCTGCTATCCGGTGACCACGCTCTGCGAGGAGCATCGGCACAAAAAGACCGCCACCAACCTGCTCGGCGAGCGCGAAAGCGAACTCGCCGCCGCCCTCTCGCCCGACCGGATCGCGGACGAAAGGACGCCGCGCACCTTCATCTGGCACACGGCGAACGACGAGTTGGTCCCGGTCAAGAATTCGCTGCAGTACGTCGCGCGGCTGACCTCGTGCGGCGTGCCGGTCGAGTTTCACCTCTTCCCCGACGGACGGCACGGACTCGGGCTCGCGGAGGAAAAGCCGGAGGTCGCCGTCTGGGCGGACCTCTTTCGGGCGTGGCTCGTGCGGAACGGGTGGTTCTTTTGAACGGAACGATCCGCGTTTTGGCGAACGGTCGCCGTCGGAAGGCGAACCGTGTTTGCGCCGGAAAAGCAAAACAAATATGAAAAGGGCGCTTGCGATCGCAAGCGCCCTTTTGCTTTGGTTCAGAGTTGATCAAAGTTGAATTCCTGCCATTCGTTCTCGCCGAGCGTGCCGCCCGAGGTGATCAGCAGGTCGCGGTCGAGCAAAACGATCCTGATCTCGGCAGATTCGTAAACTTTCTTTTCGTTCATTTCGTTATCTCCTTTCAATCAGTCGTTTCGGTCAGTCGGCGAGTTCATACCACATCGTTGACGGGACGAACACGCCGTTCTCGACTTCGAGCGTGGTGGGCGTGGGATCGTTCACCCGACGAACGTTCTGCACGAAATCGGAGCCGATCGTCGCGGAGTAGTCGGCAATCTCGAAGTACGCGGTACCAGACGCCATCTCCGTGGAGTTCAGGAACGCGCCGTGGAAGTACAGGTCATCGTTGATGTCGGTGTAGGTGATGCCGCCGTTTCCGTCGCTGGCAGCGGTGAAGAGTTTGTAGTCTCTCTCATCGTTCTTGCCGGGGTGATAGACAAAATCGGTGGCGTAGGAATGAACCACGAGGACGCCGTCAATATAGACCCACAGCGAGAGTTTGTACTCCGCCGCGCTGTTCGCCTTGACCGCATCGACGTTGGAAACTTCCTGGCGATAGCGGATGCTGACGCGGTGCCAGCCGTAACGGTCATTCCCCTGTTCAGTCCCGTCGCCGCCGTTCAGACCCCCGATGTTCGGAAACTCGGTTATCTCGTCACCGGTCACGTATTCCTTTTTCTCCGCATCCCAAACCGATGCCGTAAACTTCGGATAGGGGTTGTCGTTTTCGTTTTGATCGCATCCTCCCCACTCGAAGCCTCCGGCAAACTTGCAGTCAGATCCCTTGACGTTATCGGTGAGCGACCAGTAGATAATATTCTTGTTTGTTGGTTTTCCTTCCTCGTCCTGCACAAATCTCGAATCCATATACGGTTTATACGAATCAGGGTCGTGCCTCAGATTCGTTATTCCTTCCGTCCACAGAACCGAATACTCGACCAACAGATCGTTGCCAGGCGTGTAAAAATGTTCCGAGCCTCGAATCGTGCCTACCGTTGCACGATTCGGCGAATACGAGCCGGAAGGAGAGGTCGTGAACTTCTGTACGTTGGGAGTGAAGGGGATTTCACGATCATCGTTCATACC
>CAMJDE010000079.1 GCA_946404295.1 uncultured Clostridia bacterium
CCGCTACACCACGCTGGATTACACCCGCACCTACAGCCAGTTCAGGGACGACGTGGACGAATTCGCCAGGGCCCTGGTGTCCCTGGGGGTCCGGGCCGGTTCGAAGGTGACCATCTGGGCCACCAACGTGCCCCAGTGGTTCCTGACCTTCTGGGCGGCCACCAAGATCGGTGCGGTGCTGGTGACGATGAACACCGCCTATAAGATCCACGAGGCGGAATATTTGCTGCGCCAGTCGGATACCCACACATTGGTTATGATCAAGGGATACAGGGACAGCGATTACCGCGCCATCATCAACGAGCTGTGCCCGGAGATGAAGGACCGCAAGGCTTCGGAGGCGCTGCACTGCCGCCGGCTGCCCTTCCTGAGGAACGTGATCACCGTGGGCTTCAGGATGAAGGGCGCGCTCACCTGGGAAGAGGCGCTCTCCTGCGCGGCGCGCACGCCACAGGACGAGATCCGGCGCATGGCCGCGGCGGTGAACGTGAACGACGTGTGCAACATGCAGTACACCTCCGGCACCACCGGCTTCCCCAAGGGCGTGATGCTGACCCACCGCAACATCGTCAACAACGGCAAGTGCATCGGCGACCGCATGGATCTGTCGACCGCCGACCGGATGATGATCCAGGTGCCGATGTTCCATTGCTTCGGCATGGTGCTCGCGATGACGGCGTCGATGACGCACGGCGCGACCCTGCTTCCGCTGCCCTACTTCTCGCCGAAGCCCGCGCTTGCCTGCATCCACAACGAACACGTCACGGCGTTCCACGGCGTGCCGACCATGTTCATCGCCCTGCTCGGGCATCCCGATTTTCCGAAGACCGATTTCTCGTATATGCGCACCGGTATCATGGCGGGAAGTCCCTGCCCCATCTCGGTGATGCAGGACGTGGTCGAAAAAATGCACATGACCGAGATCACGATCGTCTACGGACAGACCGAGGCGTCGCCCGGCTGCACGATGTCGTCGACCGACGACCCGATCGAGGTGCGCGTCGGAACCGTCGGACGCCCGATGCCCGAGATCGAATGCAAGATCGTCGACCCCGAAACGGGCAAAGAATGTCCCGACGAGGTGACGGGCGAGTTCGTCGCGCGCGGATACAACATTATGAAGGGGTATTACAAGATGCCGAAAGCGACCGCCGCGGCGATCGACGCCGACGGCTGGCTGCACACCGGCGACCTCGCCGCCCGGACGAAGGAGGGCAACTTCCGCATCACGGGACGGCTGAAGGATATGATCATTCGCGGGGGCGAAAACATCTACCCGAAGGAGATCGAGGAGTTCATCTACACGCACCCGAAGGTGCAGGACGTACAGGTGATCGGCGTCCCCGACGAGCAGTACGGCGAGGAGATCATGGCGTGCGTCATCCTCAAAGAGGGCGAGACCATGACGGTCGAAGAGATGAAAGAGTACGTCAACTCGCACATGGCGCGGCACAAGGTGCCGAAATACGTCGATTTCGTCGACGCTTTCCCGATGAACGTCGCGGGCAAGATCTTAAAATACAAGATGCGCGAAGACGCGATCAAAAAACTCGGGCTTGAAAAAGCCAGCAAGGTGGTAACGGCGTAATGGGTCGCAACGGTTTCCGCGTTTTCGACGCGCATTGTCACATCTATCCCGAGAAGATCGCCGCGAAGGCGGTCGCCGGGACCGACAACTTCTACGGCAGCACCGCCGACTGTCTCGGTACCGTGCCTGATCTGCTCGAACGGAGCAAAGCCGCCGGGATCGACGCCTCGCTCGTCCACTCGGTCGCCACGACCCCGAAACAGGTGCGGAGCATCAACGAGTTCATCGCCCGCGAGGTCGCCGAATACCCCGACCTGCTAATCGGGTTCGGCACGCTCCACCCCGAGAGCGAAACCATCGAGGAGGACGTCCGGCACCTCGTCGAACTCGGGCTGCAGGGTGTCAAATTGCACCCCGATATCCAGGGGTTTCAGATCGATCTGCCCCAATACGCCCGTATGTACGACGCCGTTGCCGACGCGAACCTCGTGATGCTGATGCACACGGGCGACGTGCGCTACGACAATTCCAACCCCAACCGACTGATCCCTCTGCTCCGTCGCCACCCCAACCTGAAACTGATCGGGGCGCATTTCGGCGGCTGGTCGATCTGGGAGCAGGCGAGCCGCGAACTGGCGGGCACCCCGAACCTCTGGGTCGACTGCTCGTCCTCGCTCGACCTCGGCGCGGGTTACGACGTCCCATCGTCCGGCACCCCCTACGTCGGTCCGGACAAGGCGAAGGAGATCATCGACCGCTACGGCGCGGAACGCGTGCTTTTCGGCACCGACTACCCGATGTGGGAGCCGGGCAAGGTGCTCGACGCCTTTTTCAACGTTCCGCTCTCGGACGGCGACCGCAAAAAGATCCTTTTCGACAACGCCGCGGCTCTGCTCGGTTTCAAGTCGTAAAAAAAGAAAAAACTCCGCGGGAGGGCGCGTTTTGCGTCCTCCCGCACTTGACTTTTTCCCCGGGATGGTGTATGATTGTAGTACCGAAAATCGCTTTGAAAGGAAGTCTTTATCATGGCAAGCAAAAAATCCAAGGTCGTCGCCAACGCTCTGATCTACGCCCTGATCTACATTCTGCTCGGCGTTCTGTTCCTGATTTTCAAGGGCGCGGTCGCCATGTGGTGCGTCATCGCGATCGGCGTGCTGCTGATCGTGCAGGGCGTCCTCGATATATGGTGAACCGTCGGCTCGTGCAGGGGATCCTCGAAGCCGCGATCGGCGTGCTCGCGATCGTTTTTGCCGCCGCCATCACGAAATACGCCGTGATGGTCCTCGGCATCATCCTGCTTCTCTGGGCGATCCTCCGCCTCTTCGACAGCAGTTTCAAGGGTCCCCTGACGATGCTCTACATCGTCGGCGCGATCGTCGTCGGCGTTCTGATGATCGTCAGCGCGTTCAAGGTCCTCGACTGGTTCTTCATCGTGATCGGCGTACTGCTGATCGTCGAAGGCGTGCTCTGCCTGATCCCCGCGTCGGCAAGAAAGTAAGCCAAAAAGCATAATAAAGATCCCCCCGCTACGTGGGGGGATCTTTATTTATCGTTCTTCGGTCGGCGCGGCGGGAGGTTCCGCCGGAGCGGCGGTCATCGCCTCTTTTTTCTCGCGCCAAGCGAAAAACCGCCGCACGAGGGTCGTGATCCCGTCGCCCGCAAGGTCGATCAGCCGATCGAGCCGCGAATACCTGAACAGGTTGATCCGGGCGATCTCGAGCGCGGCGAGGAGCAGATAGACCGCAAGAAGCGCGCCGAAGAGATGCAGCAGCATCTCCCCCGTCGGGAGGTAGGCGAAGCGATAGAACCGCATCTGCAGGAATTGGTACCAGAAGGGCGTCGTGACCTGAATGACGTAGATCCCGAACGACGCCGCGGAAAAGGTCAGCGTGATCTTTCGTCCGACCTTCGTTCTGAGTGTAAACTGCACGAACAGGAAGAGGAGCAGAAGACTGCCGATCACAATAAAAGGACCCGTATAGCCGATCAGGATATCGCCGTATTTCCTGTACTTATCGACGTCGGGATGCCGCATGTAGAGCCAATCGTAGAGGAACTTGAAGCCCACCGAGACCCCGATCGAGAGAAGGTAGCCGAGAAGGCAGATCCACTTCTTTACGCGGAAGCCGTCGTCGTAGTACTTCTTCGCCGTCGCGCCGACGACGTAGAGGATGATCAACCAGATCGCGCTGTACCCGTTGCTGAGCACGAAGAGGTCCCGGTTGACCGCCGTCCGGTAGAACGACGCCGCGAAGAACAGAACGAACGAAGTCACGGCAAGGGGCTTTTTATCGAGTTTCTGCAGTCCGGCGTTCAGAATCGGCAGGAAGATGAACAGCAGCGTATACATATTGAAATACCAGAACTGCTTCGATCCGATCGTGAGAACGACGTCCCGGTAATCCTTCGCCTTCGGAACCAGCCGATCGACCGTCGGACCGACGTCAAGCCCCATCTTCAAGAGAAGGTCGTTGAAGCCCTGAAAGAACGCGACGCCGTGATCGAAGAGCAGGAACGTGACGACGCCCCAGAAGACGCACAGCGCCCAGAGCCGCATCCAGCGTTTCAGCTTGAAACTCGCGTGAAGCCCGACGAAGCCCGAGATCAGGGCGAACAGATCGACGGCGCAGAACGCCGCCGTCTCGAACGTCCAGGACAAAACGTAGTTCGCCGTGCGCTCGGTCGTGACGATATTCGACCCCGTATTGGCGTAAACGCCCCCGACCCCGAGGATATGCAGCAGCAAGACGAAAAAAACGGCAAGGATCCGCAGCAGTTCCACGCCGTAGTGTTTCTCTCTTTGCAATTCCATAAAAACCTCTCCCCTCTCGCATAAACGCGGTACAAACGAACGGACTGAAGTTCGGTTTTTCTCCATTATACCATAAGAAGAGCGTTTTTGCAACCCACCCCCCGGAATGAAAACCCGAGCGTCGGCGACGCATCGGATTATCGGCGCGGATCGTTTTGCCGACGTTCTGTTTTTTCGGAGTGAAACGCATTGATTATTGAGGCGCTCCGTGCTATAATAAACGCGGTTGCCGAAGGCATCCGAACACAGGGGGGATAAAAATGAAAGCAGGCGTTTTTTATTCAAAGAATGATTTGAGAATCGAGGATATACAAAAACCGTCGCCGAAAAAGGACGAGGTTTTGATCAAAGTGATGGCGTGCGGGATCTGCGGGACCGACGTACATATCTTCAAGGGGGATAAAGGTTGCTTCCCGACGCCCCCGGGAACGGTGCTCGGGCACGAGTTTGCCGGCGTCGTGGAATCGGTGGGCGAGGACGTCAGGACGATCAAACCCGGCGACCGGGTTTGCGTTGATCCGAACAAGCTCTGCAACGAATGTTATTATTGCAAGAGCGGGATCGGACATTTTTGCGAAAATATGATCGGGATCGGGACGAGCGTCAACGGCGGCTTTGCCGAATACTGTGCCGTTCCGCAGTCGCAGGTATATCGGATCGCGGACACGACCACCTTTGAAATGGCTGCGATGACCGAGCCCGTCGCCTGCTGCGTGCACGGGATCGATCTGTGCGGTATTTCCTGCGGAGATACGGTGGCGATCATCGGCGGGGGTATGATCGGAATGATCATGCTTCAGTTGGCAAAACTCTCGGGCGCGGGAAAACTGATCATGATCGAGCCCGTCTCCGCCAAACGGGAGATCGCGAAGAAACTCGGCGCCACTCTGACCGTCGATCCGATGAACGAAGACGTGAAATCGGTTCTCGCTTTCAACGGGATCGATCGGATCTCCACGGTGATCGAGTGCGTCGGGAAGACCGCCACCGTCGAACAGGCGATCAGGATCGCGGGCAAGTATTCGACGGTGATGATGTTCGGGCTGACCGCGCCGGACGATACGATCACCGTGAAGCCCTTTGAACTGTTCCAAAAGGAAATCGTCCTGAAAGCGTCCTTTATCAATCCGTATACGCAAAAGCGCGCTCTGGAACTGATCGACGGCGGAAGGATCGACGTCAGTTCCATCGTATACGCATACGAACCGCTGGAAAGATTGCCGGAGATCCTGGCAAGCGACAAAGAGAGAGCAAACGGCAAATTCATCATCCTGCCGCAAGGGAAAAACAAATGAACGTCCTATCCTTCGGGGAGATTTTGTGGGATACCTACCCGACCGAAAAGCACGTCGGCGGGGCTCCCTTAAATTTTTCCGCCCATTTCGTGAAAATGGGCGGCGAGGCCTTTCTTCTTTCGGCGGTCGGCGAGGATGATTTGGGAAGCGACGCGCTTTCGTTTCTGAAAGAGCACGGCGTCCGTACGGATTACGTATCGGTTTTGCGGGAAAAAAGGACCGGGGAATGCCGTGTAACGTTGGACGAGCGGGGGATCCCGCACTATGACCTTCTTCGTGACGTCGCTTATGACGCAATACCGATCCCCGATCTGCGGGGAGCGGATTTCGACGCCTTCTATTTCGGTTCTCTGGCGCTGAGAAGCGAGAAAAACCGGGAAACGGTCTCAAAAGTACTGAAAAGCCGCGCCTTCGGAGAAGTGTTCGTCGATATCAACGTCCGTCCTCCGTTCGTTTCGACCGACGTGATCCGGTTCGCTTTTCAGAACGCGACGATCCTCAAAATCAGCGAAGAAGAGTTTCCCACGGTCACGAAACTGCTTTTCGGTCGGACGATCGACCTGACAGAGTCCGTAAAAACCGTTGCCGACGCTTTCCGAAACGTAAAAATGATCCTGGTTACAAGAGGCGAACGCGGTTCTTTCGCCTACGATTGCAAAAGCAAGCGGTTGGACCGTTGCGAAGCCGTCAAGGTGAACGTGGTTTCGACCGTGGGCGCGGGGGACAGTTTTTCAGCCGCGTTTTTATACGGCTTTCTGTCGGGAAAACGGACGGAAGACTGTTTGCGGTCTGCGTCGGAAGTCAGCGCCTTCGTCTGCTCGAAAGCAGAAGCCGTCCCGCCCGATCTTCTTTGACGAAAAAACAAGGTGAACGACGGTTGCCCACAGGCGGCTTTTCGGTTCGCTGACCCAACGAGCCTCGCTCGTCGGGATAACCCGGAGAACGGAGAATCGAATCCCCGCACGCGCAACCAAAAGCAAGACCCCCTCGGTTTGAGGGGGTCTTGCTTTTGGTTGCGGAGGCAGGACTTGAACCTGCGACCTCCGGGTTATGAGCCCGACGAGCTACCAAACTGCTCTACTCCGCGATATGAAATTGTTGTTGCGACCTCCGGGTTTTTCTTGCGCCCGGTCGCCGTCAAATCCCGTTTGCGCGTCGCTCTTAAAATCGCTCCTTCAAACGGGTTCTTGGGGCGACACCGCTTCCCCGAAACGCCCCACCGGGGCTTTTCGGCTCGCTGACCCGACGAGCTACCAAACTGCTCTACTCCGCGATGCCGTTTTTGCGTCAGCCATATTATTATATACAATCCGGCACAGAAAATCAACCCTTTTTTCAAGGAAAAAGGTTTTTTGTGAAGATTGAACGAAAGAAAGAGGGTTCGCGACGGTTCATTTGATCGTTCTTTTGGTCAAAATGATACAAAAAGGAGGCAGAATGACAGGAGTCGGCGTCGCTTCAATAGGCGAAGCCGAAGGCTTTGTGCGCAAAACCGGTTGAAACGTTCATGATACTGTGATATAATGAACGCGATAGAGTAGAAAATGCGGAGGCGTATTATGAAAAAAACGTTCTTTATCGTTTTGTTCCTATGTACGGTTTTCGTATTCGTTTCTTGCCGTAATACGAACGTTCCGGAACATTCAGAAGAAACGACGGCGGAAACCGGGGATACCGATAAACAAAACGATACTCTGACGGGTATTCACGGCGTCAGATTTTGGGACAGCCATCATCCCGACGATTCCGAAAGATATCCCGAGTGGGGGGTTACGTTTGGATTTTTGCCGGGAACCGAATTCAAAAGGGACCAAAACGGAGCAGTATTCGCAAATGATGAGTTGCTGATCGGCGGGCCCGGATATGGTTGTACGAGCTTTTATACAGCCAAATTAACGGAAACAGATAAACCTGTTCTTTGTTTCGGTATGTGTTCCGGTTCCGGAATTGTCGACGAGAACATTGTCATCATTGATAGTGAAACCAAGCAGGAAATCTATACTCTCCGCGACCGTGAGCATTACGATTATCAGTTGTTTCTTCGCGACGGACTTTTATGTGTGCGTGAACTTGTATTTATGACCAATGAAGTCGCGCGTACCGGAAGATTTACCTATGACGGAACGGTCGTTCGAGTTATTTGGGATGATGCTGTAAAT
>CAMJDE010000080.1 GCA_946404295.1 uncultured Clostridia bacterium
GGTTCGGGATCGACCGCGCCGGTATGGTCGCGCTCGGGGAGACGCTGGACGCAGAGGCGAAGGCGAAAGCCGAAAAGATCTCGGAACTGGCGGGGCACCCCTTCAATATCCTGTCCCCGAAACAGTTGGGGACCGTTCTCTTCGAGGAACTGGGGCTGAAGGGCGGAAAGAAGACCAAAACCGGATATTCGACCGGGGCGGACGTGCTCGAAGGGCTGCGCTACGCGCATCCGATCGTCGGGGAGATCCTCGCCTACCGACAACTGACCAAACTGCACTCGACCTACGCCGTCGGGCTGCTCGCCGCGGCGGACGAAAACGCCCGCATCCATACCGATTTCAAGCAGGCGCAGACGGCGACGGGACGGCTCTCGTCCGCCGAACCGAACCTGCAGAACATTCCCGTCCGCACCGAACTCGGACGGCTCTTCCGCCGCCTGTTCGTGGCGCCTAAGGGACGGGTCCTCGTCGACGCGGACTATTCGCAGATCGAATTGCGCCTGCTCGCCCACGTGTCGGGCGACGAGACGATGCTCGCCGCGTTCCATTCCGGCGCGGACGTGCATACCTCGACCGCCGCCTCGGTCTTCCACGTTCCCGAGGAACTCGTCACGCCCGAGATGCGCAAGCGCGCCAAGGCGGTCAATTTCGGGATCATGTACGGGATCGGTCCCTTCTCGCTCTCGCAGGACCTCGGGATCCCGATGCGCGAGGCGAAGGAGTATATCGAAACGTATAAGGCGCATTTCCCCCGGATCGGCGAATACCTCGAAAAAACCATTGCCGACGCGACCGAAACGGGATACACCGAAACCATCTTCCGCCGCCGCCGCTATATTCCGGAACTGCGCTCGCCGAATAAGATGACGCAGGCGTTCGGGCGCCGGATCGCGATGAACGCCCCGATCCAGGGGAGTTCCGCCGATATTATGAAGATCGCGATGATCCGGGTCTTCGATCGGCTGAAACGCGAAATCCCCTCGGCGCGCCTCGTGATGCAGGTGCACGACGAGTTGATCGTCGAGTGCGACCAGAGCGATATGCTCCTCGTCTCAACGATCCTGCGGGACGAAATGCAGGGCGCCGCCAACCTCTCCCTCCCCCTCACCGTCGACGTCGAAGCAGGCAAGTCGTGGGACGGATGAAGCGTATATAATAAAAGGAAGAGTTCAGACCGACCGCCGCGGACGCTTGACGCGGAAAGAGTACGCGCGCTTTCTTTCGGAGAAAGCGCGGCAAAGAACTTCAATATGGGATATTGAAGTCAGCGTCCCTGCTCGTAACTCGCAGGGACGCGGTTTCAAAAACGCGGCTTACTCGGTTTTCCCCGCTTTCGTTCGGGACGTCGTGACGCCGTCCCCTACCGATAATCCAACGCCGCCCGTGCAGATTTCTGCACGGGCGGCACAATCATAACGACCCCGCAGGGGTCTCATAACTCATCACTTCCCCGGGGGGCGGTTGTTATT
This sequence comes from uncultured Clostridia bacterium, assembly GCA_946404295.1. Taxonomy (GTDB): domain Bacteria; phylum Bacillota; class Clostridia; order Oscillospirales; family CAG-272; genus UBA1740. Next base: position 1,470 of record CAMJDE010000080.1, read on the forward strand.
TTCTCTGTTTCTTTCAGGCGCTGCCCGCGATCCGATGGCGGGCAACAAGATCTGTTACCGTATGCAAATGGGACGATCGAAGTCCCGTTTTTGAAACCGTGACTCGGCGAGTCACGAGCCGAGTCACAACTTCAATCCCCTATTGAAGTTCTTTGCTCCGCTTTCTTACAAGAAAGCGGACGTACCCTCTCGTACCCTCTCGTACCCTCTCGTACCTCTATCGTTCTCCCCCTCCGGACGCGGTAGAAAGGAACCGTTCAATCTGGATCAAGGGATCGGCGCCGCGTTTGGAGGCGAGGTCCATCGCCTTGATTTCGGCGAGGAGCGCGCGGAACTGTTCGGGGCGGCGGCGGCTTGCGCTCTTGACGTAGAGCCCCGCCTTATACTCGTTCATCCCGAGGATCGCGGCGATGCTTGACGCGGGTGTCCCCTCTTCGAGCAGGCAGGAGACCGAACAGAGATCCGAGATCAGGCGCGAGATCTGTCCGAGGATCATCATGGGATCGACGCGGCGGCGGGTCAGGTCGGAGAGTTTGCGGTAGGCGCCCTTCGTATCGCCCGCGAGCATCGCGTTGGTCAGCCCGAAGGCGTCGTCCTCGGCGGTCGAGGAGCAGACGAGCTCCACCATTGCCTGCGTCACGGTGCGCAGTTCGTGGGCGCGGGCGTAGCAGACGAGTTTATCCGTTTCGGAGGCGAGCACGTCCATCGAATGCCCGCAGCGGTCGATCATCAGCCGGAGCGCGCCGGGTTCCGCGTCGAGCCCCTCGTGCACGAAATGCGCGTTCAGCCACGCGGCGAGCCGATCGTCGGTCGAGGTCTCGAAGTTCACCGCCTGCACGAGGGCCGAGAGCCGCTTGAAGAGCGACGAGGGGCGCTTGACGGTCCCCGCCGTCAACCCCTCCTGTCCGACGAGGAACACCACGACCGACGCGGGATTCTCGTTTGCGGTGCGGACGAGCTCCTCGAGCGCGGCGAAATCGGCGTCCTTCATATCTTCGAGGTGCGCGCCGCTCCACTCGATCAACTTCTGATCCGCCATCATCGGGGGCGACGTGATCGCGTCGGAGAGCGCCGACCAATCGACCGTCTCCCCGTGAAAGACCGGGTGATTGAAGGCGTCGAACGCGGGATCGACGAGGATCAGCCGCCGGATCTCACCGAGATAGTAGCGCATCAGGTAGTCTTCCTCGCCGCAGAAGAGGTAGACCCCCGCGATTCTTTTCGCTTTCAGTTGCGCTTTCAGTTCGGTTTGCAGCATCGGGAGCCCCCTCCTTTCGTTTGGCGTTCGGTCGTTCGGTTACGCGGGGATGGCGGTGACGGTCAACTCGGTCCTGCGCCGCTCCTCCCCGACGTTCGACGTGAAGATCACGCGGAACCCCACCCCGACGGGGGTCGGGAGAAGCAGGACCTCTTCGGTCTCGACGGTCATCGGAAGGGTGATCGGCGGGTAGGAGAGTTCGGTCGTCGACGTCTCGCCCGCCCGGAACGTGACGGTCGACGAGACGGCGCCCTTGCGGTCGACCGTGAGCGCGCCGTCGCGCCAAAGCACGCGGTTGAACACCTTGCCGCCCTCGACCGGCTCGGTAAAAGTCACGAGCAGTTCGGCGGCGTTTACGCGGAGCGCGCCGACCCACTCGCCGACGATCTCCTCGCGCTCACCCGTTTCGGGGGTGATCACGCTGATCCGTTTGACGGTTACCCGTTCCATCGTACTTTCCTTTCGACAGAAAGGCGGAGAGCGTACGCCCTCCGCCGCGATCGTTTGTCGATCAAATGTTCCCCTTGCTCCGGCGGAGCAGGTAGGGATTGACCAGTTTGCGCCAGTCGAGTTCACCGCGGTCGAGCGCCATCACCAGCACCTCGGCGGTCGCCAGGTTGGTCGCGACCGGAACGCTGTAAACGTCGCAGAGCCGCAGCATATCCTGCTGCATCGCGGAGTGCCGCTCGGCGGGCTCGGTGTCACGGAAGAAGAACAGAATGTCGATCTCGTTGAAACTGATGCGCGACTGGATCTGTTCACAGCCGCCGGTACTCCCCGACATCAGCATTTCGATATCGAGATCGGTGGCGTCCTTCACGTACTTACCCGTCGTCTGCGTCGCACAGATATGATGTTTGGACAAAATCCCGCTGTACGCAATACAGAATTGCGCCATCAGTTCCTTTTTTCCGTCGTCAGCAATCAATGCGATCTCCATGAAGCATCCTCCTCTGTCTCTGTCGTCTTTCAGGCGTTTTCGAGGCGTCGTTTCGCCATCGCCGCCAGGATCTTTCTTCTTTTACGTCCCCGGATCAAGCCGGAAAGCAGCGGCGCGTGCCCGCCCGCCAGCCGGATCGACAGGTTCTTCAAGGGAACGTCGACCGCGGGACGCGCCCGGAACGCGCCCGGTTCGTTCAACTCGTCCTGCGCCAAGCGCGGCTCGTCGAACAGGATCGCCGCGAGCGGCAGCCCCGCGAGATCGAGCGCCTCGCGCACGGTGGGAAGGTCCTTTCCCGCCTCTTTCTCGGCCGGCAGACGGTTCAGAACCATCCGCACCTTCGCCCGCGGCGAACGGTTCAGCGCCGCCGTCGCGCGGAGCGACGCCGCCGAAAAGTCCGAGACGGCGAGCGTCACGTCGGCAAACTCCGAGAGCGCGCCGACGATCTCCTTCGGCACGTCGAAGATCATCACGTCCCCGTCGAAGTTGCCGCGCAGGGTTTCAAACAGGCGGATCACCTCGGCGTCGCCCGGCACCCCGTCCAATTTCGTCGAGCCGGGGATCAGGGAGAGACGCGGGACCGAAATGACCGGCAGACACGCGCGCCGCGGATCGATCCGCCCACACAGGACGTCGCCCGCGTCGTAGACCACCCGCTCGGCAAGCCCGCACGCGAGGTCAAGCGCCGGATTTCCGAAGGAGAGATCGACGAGCACAGCCGTCATTTCGCGCCGGGCGTACGCGACGCCGAGCCGCGCGGCGACGGTCGAGCAACCGACCCCGCCCTTCCCGGAGGTGACCAGAACCGTCTTTTTGACCATATCCGCCCCTCCGTTTCTCACATTACTATTATTATACAGGAGATTGGAACGTTTGTCAATCGTTGCGCCGCGCCATTTATAAAATTATTATCAAAGAAGTATGAAATCTTGCCGCGCAAACGCGCGCGCCGCGCGAAACCGATCCGGGGGGCGGTTGCAAAAAAGCGAGCGTTTATCGAGCGTTTTATAAGCCGGGCGGCGCTTTCGGAACGGCGTCGCCGCTTGCGCCGGCAAATGCCGTCAGGCGCGCACGCAGTAAGCGTTGGGGGTTCCCGTATAGGGGTTCCCCGACGCGAACTTGAGAGCGTCGGGGGTTCACGTGATTGTGCGCGTCATCCGCTTGACCCTAACCGCGCCAGCAAATGCCGTCAGGCGCGCACAGACAGATGCAGAATTCGCGCTTGCGACCCGACGGCGTACCTGCGTACGCCAAGCGGTCGCAAACGCGGATAGGAAAACGATTTGTAATAAATGGAGAGAACCGCCCGCAAAATGCGGGCGGTTCTCAACCTTAAATGCACTCAACGGAGCGTTGAGTTTTCACAAAGCAAAATGCTTTAACGGATTAATTTAGACCATCGTTTTCCGATCTGCGCTGAAATGTGCGCGTCACTTGTAAAGTTTCAGAGTCTCGTTGTATGACGCGACCAGATCGCGGAGCAGCTCGAACTGCTTGAAATCCGAACGGTAAGCGATGTTGATCTCGCGCATCATCGAGAGGTTCTCGACCGGGAGGGTGACGATCTTTCCCTTCTTCAATTCGTCAAGGCAGGCGCTGCGCGCGAGGATCGAGACGCCGAAATCCCGGCGGATCAGGTCCTTGATGGTCGCGATGTTGTCGACCTCGAGGATGACGTCGAAATCGCTGATGCTCATATTGTTGCTCTCGAGGTGCGCGACGAACAGGTTGCGCGTCCCCGAGTTCGGGAGCCGGAGGATCATCCGCTCGCGCTTCAGTTCGTTCAAGGTGACCATCCCCTTCTTCGCGAAGGGATGGTCGGGCGAGACGGCGAGCACGAGATAGTCGGTGTCGAGCATCATATAGCGGAGCCCCGGATCGCTCGTCCGCCCCTCGACGATCGCCAGATCGATCTCGTATGAATTCAGCATCGTATAAAGATTGTTTATAGAATCGGTAATCATCTTTATATTTACGCGGGGGTTCCGGGAGCCGTAACTCGCGAGCGCCTCGGCGATCGGGTTGCTCTCCGCGGTGTGCGTCACCCCGATCGTCAGCCGCGTCACCGACGCCGCGCCGTCCGAGAGCGACTGCCGGAGCGAGGAGTAGATCCCCGCCATTTTCTGGGCGCATTTCACGATCTCGTCGCCCTCTTTCGTGAGAACGAGTTTTCCCTTCCCGCGGTCGAAGATCGTCACTCCGAGTTCCTCTTCGAGCGCCTTGACGTGCTGGCTGACCGCCGGCTGCGTCACGTTGAGTTCCCGCGCCGCGGCGACGAAACTCCCGCACTCGTACACCTTAAGCAGCGAGTAGACGCGATTGTCGAGCATCCTTCTCTCCCCCTTATAACGATGATTTATAAGACGCAACGAAATAATAATTTGACATTATCGTTGCTTTGCGTATAATTATACCATAACATTAATTTTTGTCAAGAGGGGATTCAAAATCCCTTTTATTCTTTCACGAAAGGGGGTCTGCCGAAGTGAATCGCGAAAAGGAGCGGTACATATTCGAGAGCAGTCCGGTGTTCCGGGCGATCCTGTCTCTTGCGCTGCCGTCGGTGCTCGGGCAGATCATCCTCGTGATCTACAATATGGCGGACACCCTTTTCGTCGGGCTGACGGGTTCCGACGAAATGCTCGCCGCCGTCACCGTCTGTATGCCGGCGTTCATGTTCCTCTCCGCCGTCGCCAACCTGTTCGGGATCGGCGGCGCGAGCGTGGTAGCGCGGATGCTCGGCGCCGACAAACGCGAAGAGGCGAAAATGGCGTCGTCGTTTGCCATTTGGGGCTGCGTTTTCACGGCGAGCATTTACTCGATCGGCGTGTTTTTCTTCGCCGATCGGTTCGTCGACCTGCTCGGCGGTACCGACGCGATGATCCACCAGCTCGCCAAGGAGTATCTTCTGATCGCCGTCGCCGTCGGGGGCGTGATCACCGCGACCAACACCCTGCTCTCGCATCTGATCCGCGCCGAGGGGCGCTCGCTGCAGGCAAGTCTCGGGATCGTGATCGGCGGGCTCTGCAACATCGCGCTCGACCCGATCTTTATGTTCCTGATCCTCTCGCGCGGCAACGAGGTGCTCGGGGCGGCGCTCGCCACGATGCTCTCGAACGTCGTGACGTTCATCTATTACGTTGTCTTCATCCGGATCCACCGCCGGAACCTGATCCTGTCGGTCCGACCCGGACGCGGAATGTTCAAGAACGGAATCCCGCGCGACGTGATCGTGATCGGCATTCCGGCGTGCCTGATGACCCTCTGCGAGAATATCTCCTACGCCATCCTCGAAAAACTGATGTCGGCGTACGGCAACGCGCCCCTCTCCGGCATCGGGGTCGCGAAGAAGGTCAATATGCTGGCGCACAGCGTGGTGCGCGGGATGGCGCAGGGCGTACTTCCCCTGATCGGCTACAACTACGCGTCGGGCAACCGCACCCGGATGCGGCGCGTCGTCCGCCTGTCGGCGGCGACCTCGCTTCTGATCTCGCTCGTCTGTATGGGCGCGGCGCTCCTCTTCTCGCATCCTCTGATCGGCGTTTTCATCTCCGCCGAGGGCAGTTCGCGCACCTACGGTGCGGCGTTCCTCCGCATCCTCTGCGTCGGCGCGCCCTTCTCTGCGTGGGCGTATACCGTCATCTCGTTCTTCCAGGCGACGGGGCATATGCGGAAATCGCTCGTCCTCGCCCTGCTCCGCAAAGGGATCCTCGATATTCCCCTGATGTTCTTCCTCAACGTCTATTACGGCCGCTACGGACTGGTCAGCGCGACGCCGATCGCCGACGTCGTCTGCTGCGTTACCGCCGCGATCCTCTTCTTCGTCTTCCTCTCCCGCCACGGTCACGACAAGAACCGCTTCGTCGTCCACGACGTCTGACGGCGCGAAGAGGAATCCCGTTTCCGTCCAACGCAACCGATCCGATAGAACCCCCGGGGCGATAGCAGCCCCGGGGGTCCTTTTTTGCTCGGCGCCGCAAAACGCCCCGGTGGGGCGTTTCCGCGAAGTGGTGTCGCCCAAAGCAAGGAGTGCGGGGGGCGCGACACGGCGCGCCCCCCGGACGACTATGCGACGGCGACAGGGCAACGCAAACGGCGAGAGGAAAACAAAAATTCAAATAAG
>CAMJDE010000081.1 GCA_946404295.1 uncultured Clostridia bacterium
TCAGCTTCATCGACCTGTACTCGAAGGTCAAGCGCAACTTCCCGGAGGCGCGTGAGGTCACGAAGGAACAACGGCTCACGCTCGGAAAAGAAATGGTAAAAATCGCCGCCGCGCACGGTATGACGCTCAAGCCCTGCGCCGAGGGAGACGAGCTTGCGCCGTTCGGCGCGGACTGCGGCGGATGTATGCGGATCGGCGACTACGAAAAGGCGATCGGGAAGCATCTGAACGCGCCGAAAAAGAAAGGCGCGCGAGCCGAATGTGCGTGTTACCTTTCCTGCGATATCGGCGCGTACAACACTTGCCGTCATCTTTGTAAATATTGCTACGCCAACGCCGAGCCGTCCGTCGTGCTCGCACAGAGCCGCCGTCACGATCCAAAGTCGCCGTTTCTGATCGGCAACTACGAAAAAGGCGACGTGATCAACGACGTGCCGCAAAAATCATGGATCATCGGAGATCTGATATGACACAGAAAGAAAAAAGATTGTTTTTAATAAAAACGCTCCTCGCCGAGCAGCCGCGATACGGAAGAGATGGGCGATCCGATCTACCCGTCAACGATAGAGTTCTGGGTGGACAAGGTCTGTCAGGCGGCAGGGCTTCCGCACCGGGCGGTGCACTCGCTGCGGCATACCAACATCACGATGCAGATCGCGGCAGGCGTACCGCTGGTGACGGTTGCAGGCCGCGCGGGACACGCGCGGACGAGCACCACGACCGACATCTACAGCCACTTCTTGAAAAGCTCGGACAAAACGGCGGCCAAGATGCCGGAAAATATCTTCGAGCCTGAAACCAAATGAAAACTGCATTACAAAATGTCCGTTCGGATTTTACCGGACGGACATTTTCCTTGTATCATTGTTCGAACGTCGCTTTATAACCGTTTCCCCAATCCTGCATTGACATGAGGATCGGACGCATACTTTCGCCGAGTTCGGAGAGCGCGTATTCCACGCGCGGCGGAACTTCGGGATAAACGGTGCGGGTGATGATTCTGTCCGCTTCCATCTGCCGCAGGCTCTCGGTCAGCACTTTCTGACTGATCCCTTCAAGTGATTTATGTAATTCATTGAATCTCCACGGACGGACGAGCAGGTTACGGATGATGAGCAGTTTCCATTTGTTTCCGATAAGCGCGACGGTCGTTGCTACCGGGCAATCCGGCAATTCTTCTTTGGTTTTCATAAGATCCTCCATTACTTCATTTTTGAATGTTACACTCATATTATACTATAACATGTGTGGTTTTTCAAGTAGTTACAAAAAAGTGCGTATATACTTACAAAAAAGTGCGTACTTGTACAGAGAAAAAAACATCGATAAAATAGTAATTGCAGAGGCAAAATGGCTCTGACGAAATCTAAGGAGGATAACACAATGGCACTTTCCAATCTGTTCGGATGGGGTAAAAAGGAAAACGAGGCTCCCGCAACCGCTTGCGGCGCGGCTGATAAGCCCGCTGAAACTCCTGCCGCTTGCGGTGCTGCCGAAAAGCCCGCTGAGACTCCCGCTGCCTGCGGCGCGGTTGACAAGCCCGCTGAAGCTCCCGCTTCCTGCGGCGCTGCGGAGAAACCGGCTGAAAAACCCGCTGCTTGCGGAACCGCCTGCGGAGCCGGCGACAAGAAGTAATTTTCTTCCCATCCAATCCGTTCCCGGTGGGAAGCCTCTTGCCGGGAACCTCGATATCAACTCGGATCATTCCGATCAATATATAAGGTGACGTTAATGAAACAATATTTTTCTTTTCAATGGCATATCACGGACGAATGCGATCAGCGGTGCAAGCATTGCTATATCTTCTCCGGCGATCCCTGTCGGAAACTCGACTCGATGAACTGGGAGCAGATGCAGGACACGTTCTATAACTGCCTTGATTTCTGCGAGGTATATGACCGTCTTCCGTACTTTTATCTGACGGGCGGCGATCCGATCCTGCACCCGGATTTCTGGCGGCTGCTTTCATTGTTCAAAGAACACGATATCCCGTTCACGATCATGGGCAATCCGTTCCACCTGAACGATCAGGTATGTTTAGAACTGAAAGCGCTGGGTTGTCAGAAATATCAACTGTCGCTCGACGGTCTGCGCGAGACCCACGACTGGTTTCGTAAGCCGGGATCATTTGACTGCACGCTGGAGAAGATCGGATGCATCAATCGCGCGGGGATTCGCTCGGTCATTATGACCACCGTTTCCAAAACGAACCGTATGGAAGTTCCCGGCATCATCGACGCGGTCGTGAAAGCAGGCGTCAATATCTTCGCTTTCTCGCGCTACGTCCCCTCCGGCGGCGAGCTCGACACGAGTATGACGCCGCAGGAATACAGAAATCTGCTTGAGATATGCGATAAGAAATTCAAGGAATACGAAGCCGAAGGGTGCGACACCTATTTCAACAAGAAAGATCACCTCTGGACGCTTTACGAATACGAAACAGGAGAGTTCAAAATACCCGCGTACGCCTGCGACGGTATGATCTATGGCGGCTGCAACTGCGGCAACTGCCACCTGACGATCCTCCCGACCGGCGATATCTACGCCTGCCGCAGAGTCGCCGACAGCAAAGTCGGAAACGTGTTTGAAGACCGCCTCGCAGACGTTTGGATCTCAAATATGGAAGCGTACCGCAACTACGAGGAGTTTTCAAAATGCGCCCGGTGCAAGCTGAAACAGTTCTGCAGGGGCTGTCCCGCCGTGGCAAAGGGTTACACAGGTGACTTTTACGGTGAAGACCCGCAATGCTGGGCGAGCGAGGAAAACGGATTACTGATACCGAAAACGGAGGTAAAAACAAATGAAAGCCGTAGTGCTTGATGAAATAACAGGGGCGAATGATGTCGTTATATCCGAAGTTCCGATCCCTGAGGTACGCCCCGGTTGGGTGCTCGTAAAGATAAAAGCGTTCGGGCTCAATCACTCGGAAAAACTCTTGCGGTTAAATGAGATCCGCGCGGACTACATACAAAAGCCGGTCATACCCGGCATCGAATGCGTCGGCGAGATCGCCAATCCGTCGGACAGCGGTCTTGCGGTCGGTCAGAAGGTCGTCGCGCTTATGGGCGGTATGGGACGCAGCTTCAACGGCAGTTATGCGGAATACGCTCTGCTTCCGCGCCGTATCGTTTTCCCGATAGAAAGCGACCTACCGTGGGAGGCGCTCGGCGCTGCGCCGGAGACGTATTTCACGGCGTGGGGATCGCTTTTTGAATGTCTGCGTCTGACAACAGAAGATACGCTCCTTATTCGAGGCGCGACCTGCGCGCTCGGATACGCGGCGATGCAGATCGCAAAAGCGCTCGGCTGCAGGGTCGTTGCGACAACGCACCGCGAAGAAAAACTGCCGCTGATCGCCCAAGCGGATGAAGCGTTGATCGACGACGGAAAACTGACCGGAAAGATAAGCGGCGTGACAAAGGCGCTCGATCTCGTTGGTCCGAAGAGTCTGCGCGACACGCTGACGGCGGTGGAAAAAGGTGCCATCGTCTGCCAGACAGGACTTCTCGGCGGCGTGTATGCGCTGAACGGCTTCGACCCGATCAAGGACATCCCGAACGGCGTTTATCTGACCGGATTTTTCTCCAACTATCCGACGCAAAAGGTCATTGACGAGATATTTGCGTTCCTCGATGATAAGAAGTTAAAGCCGAAATATGGAAAAGTTTTTGACTTTGAAAACGTAAAAGACGCGATTTTTTCACAGGATAACGGTTCCATAGACGGCAAAATCGTGGTAAAATGGTAGTACGGAAAGGCGGTGAACCGGTATGATCATCAATACGGGACAAAGAACGGACGTCCCCGCGTTTTACGCGGAATGGTTCGCAAACAGACTGAAAGAGGGCTTTGTCTGCGTGCGCAATCCGTATTACCCGGAACAGGTCAGCCGTTACCGTCTTGATCCGTCCGTGGTGGATTGCATCGGCTTCTGCACCAAGAACCCCGCGCCGATGTTCAAATACATGGACTTGCTTAAAGATTTCGGGCAATATTGGTTTGTTACTATAACCCCTTATGGACGTGACATCGAGCCAAACGTAAAGGACAAACACGAACTGCTCGAAGACTTTAAAAAACTGTCGGAGACCGTCGGCGTGAATTCTGTCGGTTGGCGCTTTGATCCGATCTTCATCACCGAAAAATATTCGGAAGAGTATCACCTTCGCGCGTTCGAGAAAATAGCGACGGCGCTCGACGGTTACACCAAAACCGCCGTGATCAGTTTTATCGATTTGTATCCGAAGGTCAGGCGCAACTTCCCGGAAGCGCGGGAAGTCGCGAAGGAACAGCGCCTCTCGCTCGGCAAAGAGATGATTAAGATCGCCGCCGCGCACGGTATGACGCTCAAACCCTGCGCCGAGGGAGACGAGCTTGCGCCGTTCGGCGCGGACTGCGGCGGATGTATGCGGATCGGCGACTACGAAAAGGCGATCGGGAAGCATCTGAACGCGCCGAAAAAGAAAGGCGCGCGAGCCGAATGTGCGTGTTACCTTTCCTGCGATATCGGCGCGTACAACACTTGCCGTCATCTTTGTAAATATTGCTACGCCAACGCCGAGCCGTCCGTCGTGCTCGCACAGAGCCGCCGTCACGATCCAAAGTCGCCGTTTCTGATCGGCAATTACGAAAAAGGCGACGTGATCAACGACGTGCCGCAAAAAACATGGATCATCGGAGATCTGATATGACGCACGCAGAAAAGAGATCGTACTTGATCAAAACGCTCCTCGCCGAGCAGCCGCGATACGGAACGGTCGGAATACCGGCTGACGAAAAAGGACAAAAAGACCTGCTCCGCTCGCTGATGAACGTCCGGCTTCCCGCGCCGGTGTCGGACGAGTATATCGGGATCGAGAGCGAATATCTGAAAGAGGAAACGGCGGCGAAAGGGATCACGCACCCCGCGGATCTTACGCCCGTCGGGGACGGCGTTTATCTTTGGCAGGGCGATATCACGACGCTTGCATGCGACGCGATCGTCAACGCCGCAAACTCCGGTTTGCTCGGATGCTTTCAGCCGCTTCACAACTGCATTGATAACTGTATTCATACGTTCGCGGGTTTGCGTCTGCGCAACAAATGCGCCGAACTTATGCAAAAGCAGGGGCACGAGGAACCGACCGGGCAGGCGAAGATCACACCGGCGTACAACCTGCCGTGTAAATACGTCATTCACACCGTCGGACCAATCGTGGGCGGACGGCTGACGGCAAGGCACGAAGAATTGCTCGCGTCCTGCTACAAGTCCTGCCTTGCGCTTGCCGACGAAAACGGACTTGGCAGCATCGCCTTCTGCTGTATCTCGACCGGCGTATTCGGTTTCCCGCAGAGGCGCGCGGCAGAGATCGCGGTGCGGACGGTACGCGAATACAAGGCAAATACCCACAGCAAAATCGAGGTGATATTCAATGTTTTCAAGGATGAAGATTACGGCATTTACCGGGAATTACTCGGATAATATCAAAAGACTGAAAAAGGCGCTCGCCGAATGTGACGCGGTCGTGATCGGCGCCGGCGCCGGGCTTTCCACCTCAGCCGGTTTCGTTTACAGCGGCGAACGGTTTGAAAAGCATTTTTCCGACTTTGAGAAGAAATACGGCTTTCACGATATGTATGCGGGCGGTTTTTACCCGTACCAAACGAAAGAGGAATTCTGGGCGTACTGGTCGAGATACATTTACGTCAATCGCTATACGGACGCGCCGAAGCCGGTTTACAACGAGCTGTTCGAGCTGGTGAAGAACAAGGACTATTTCGTCATCACCACGAACGTCGATCACTGCTTTCAGAAAGCGGGGTTCGATAAAAAGCGGCTGTTCTACACGCAGGGCGACTACGGTCTGTTCCAGTGCAGCGTTCCGTGCCACGATAAAACGTACGAAAATAAAGAGATCATTCGCCGTATGGTCGAAGAGCAGAAGGATATGCGCGTCCCGACAGAACTGCTCCCGACATGCCCGGTCTGCGGCGAGCCGATGACGATGAACCTGCGCTCGGACGATACATTCGTCGAGGACGAGGGCTGGCACGAAGCGGCGGAAAGATACGAAAACTTTCTCCGCACCCGCAAAGGAAAGGTGCTGTTTCTCGAACTCGGCGTCGGCTACAACACGCCCGGTATCATCAAATATCCGTTCTGGCAGATGACCGCGAAAAACCCGAACGCGACCTTCGCCTGTATCAATTACGGCGAGGCGGTCACGATAGATGAGATCGCAGACCGCTCGATCTGCATCGACGGCGATATCGGAGATGCGATCGACGCCATAATCCGATCATCTGCGACAATACGATAAACGGCGCGAAAACCCGCAGGGGGGTTGCGCCGTTTATCATATAAGACTGCCTGAATCAATTCAGTTTTCCTTTCGATGTGTTCATTGATGAAAGCAACAGTGAAATCGCGGCCCCGGCCGCGGTGAAATCAACGGCCAATGCCTTTGGTAAAATCCTCGGACTTCGTCCTCGGGTGAAATGAAATCCGTCCTGAACCCCGCGCAGCGGGATTTCACCGCGAAGCGATTTCACCCGCCAAAGGAGGATTCCATCCGTCCGAAAGGACGGATTTCGTTGAAAAAAGCGCTTTTGTCCGGTAGACAAAAGCGCTTTTTTTATGGCGTTCCCGATTGGATTCGAACCAACGACCTACCGCTTAGGAGGCGGTCGCTCTATCCTGCTGAGCTACGGGAACAAATTGAGTTATCGGTCTTTTCGGTCTGCACTCAAAGCAGGCTTATTATAGCACACCCGCCCGCGGTTTGCAACACCTCGCCCGCGCATTTCGGCGGAACGAATATGAACAATTTGTAAACATTGTCACAAAAAGGGTTATTTGTCAAAACGCTATGGAAAAAAAGAACGAAACGTGCTATAATACAATGAATGATTTTGCGGACGAGCCGTCCGCGGGGTCTGATGAACTCACAAATCAAAAAAAGGAGATAAAAAAAGAAGATGGCAAAGAAATACGTGTACCTCTTCTCGGAAGGCAACAAAGACATGCGCAACCTCCTCGGCGGTAAGGGCGCGAACCTGGCGGAGATGACCAACATCGGTCTTCCCGTTCCGCAGGGCTTCACGATCACGACCGAGGCGTGCACGCAGTACTACGAGGACGGCAGAAAGATCAACGACGAGATCATGGCCGAGATCATGAAGAACGTCGAGATCATGGAGAAGATCAACGGCAAGAAGTTCGGCGATCTCAAGAACCCGCTTCTCGTTTCGGTGCGTTCGGGCGCCCGCGCCTCGATGCCCGGTATGATGGACACCATTCTGAACCTCGGGCTGAACGACGACGTCGTCGCCTCGATGATCGCGGGCAACCCCGATCCCAAGTTCGAGCGCTTCGTCTACGACTCCTACCGCCGCTTTATCCAGATGTTCTCCGACGTCGTTATGGAGGTCGGCAAAAAGTACTTCGAGCAGCTGATCGACAAGATGAAGGAAGAGAAGGGCGTCAAGTTCGACGTTGAACTGACCGCCGCCGACCTGAAAGAGCTTGCCAACCAGTTCAAGGCGGAATACAAGAAGCAGCTCGGCGAGGACTTCCCGTCCGACCCGAAGGAACAGCTTAACGCCGCGATCCGCGCCGTCTTCCGTTCCTGGGACAACCCCCGCGCCAACGTCTATCGCCGCGACAACGATATCCCCTATTCCTGGGGTACCGCCGTCAACGTGATGCCGATGGTCTTCGGTAACCTGAACGACAACTCCGGCACCGGCGTCGCCTTCACCCGCGACCCCGCCACCG
>CAMJDE010000082.1 GCA_946404295.1 uncultured Clostridia bacterium
TCGGGAAAGATCGATCTGCATATCCATACCACCGTTTCGGACGGGACCGACGCGCCGGAAAGCGTGATCGGACTCGTCAAGGCGGCGGGGATCACCGTTTTCTCGGTGACCGACCACGACGCGATCAAGGCGGGAAAAATCATTCGTCCCTTACTGGGAAAGGACGATCCCCGCTTCGTCCCCGGGGTCGAGTTTTCCTGCCGGGACAAGTTGGGGAAGTACCATATCCTCGGCTACGGTTTCGACCCGAATTCCACCGCCCTGAATCAGATCGTCAACCGCGGCAAGATGCTCCGTTCGGAAAAACTGCTCAACCGGGTCGACTACCTGCGGCGGGAGTTCGGGATCGAACTCCCCGAGGACGAGATCTTTCAGTTGCTCGCCAAGAGCAATCCCGGCAAACCGCACCTCGCGAACCTGATGGTGCAATACGGCTTTGCCGCCTCGTTTCGCGAGGCGATGGAAAAGTACCTCGAGCGTCTGCCCTCCGCCACCGACTATATCGCCCCCGAGGAGGCGATCGTCGGTATCCGCGAGGGCGGCGGGATCCCGGTGCTTGCGCATCCCGTGCTCGGGAGCGGGCGCGAACGGCTCTCCGCCGAGGAGATGAAGGAGCGGCTGATCCGCCTGAGTGCGATGGGGCTGGAGGGGCTCGAGGCGTACTATTCGAGTTTTCCCCCCGAGATCAGCGCGTGGCTCGTTTCGCTCGCCGAGCAGCATCATCTGCTGGTCACGGCGGGCAGCGACTACCACGGAACGAACAAATCCGTTCCGCTCGGTCTGACCGGCTTGCCCGCCCCGTCCGACTATCCCGCCGCCCTCCGCCGTTTCCTCGACCGCGTCGGGATCTGACCCGTCGGATCAACCGAGACGTTGCGCCGTCCGTTCGGACGGCGCAATTCGATATACGGCGCGCTCCGGCGCGCCCCGGTTTCTCATTTTTCTCTTGCATTTCCCGCCGTTTCGATTTATAATAGAATAGAATAAGACGATCGAAGGAGCGGTTATGCATTATCTGGTGATCCCCGACAGTTTCAAGGGCAGTATGACGGCGAAAACCGTCGCCGAGACGATCCGCGAGCGGATCTTGAAAAGCGATCCCACGGCGGTCGTGACGGCGTTCCCCGCGTTTGACGGCGGGGAAGGGAGCGCCGAGTACCTGACCGAGATCTACCGGGGAAAGATGGTCCGCGTGCAGGCGACCAACGCGACCGGGCGGCGCGTGCCGTCCACGTTCGGAATGAAGGACGACGCCGCCTTCATCGCGATCGCCGACACCTCGGGGCTTCCCAGCGCGCGCATCCGCAATCCCTTCGTCACCACGACGCGCGGATTCGGCGAGCAGATCGCCGAGGCGATTCTCCGCGGCGCGAAGCGGATCGTGATGGGGCTCGGGGGCAGTTCGACAAACGACGGGGGCGCCGGCGCCGCCGTCGCGCTCGGCGCGGTTTTCCGCGACGCGGCGGGCGAGCCGTTTCTTCCGGTCGGGGGCACGCTCGAAAAGATCGAGTCGGTCGACGTTTCCGACCTGAAAAAGAGGATCGCCGGAGTCTCGTTCACGGCTCTATGCGACGTGACCAACCCCCTGACGGGCGAAAACGGCTGTTCCTTCGTCTACGCCAGGCAAAAGGGTGCGCGCACCCGCAAAAAGCGCGCCGAACTCGACGAAAAGATGTGCAATTACGCCGAAAAGACGGCGTTTCTCGGCGTTCCGTCGGATACGCCGGGCGCCGGCGCGGCGGGCGGGCTCGGCTACTTCGTCCGCGCGTTTCTTTCGGGTGAACTCGTTTCGGGCGCCGATTTCTTCCTCGGCGCGATCGACTTTGACCGCCGCGTGAAAGAAGCCGACGTCGTGATCTCGGGCGAGGGCAAATTCGACGCCACGTCCGCGCAGGGCAAGATCTGCGGCAGGATCATCGGACGCGCCCGCGCGGCGGGCAAACCGACCGTCGTTTTCTGCGGCGCGAAGGAGAACCTGCCCGACCCCGAAAACACCACCGTCCTGCCGATTAACGATCCCACTCTCCCGCTCTCGGAGAACCTCGTTCGCAGCCGCGAGAACCTCGTCCGTGCCGCCGACGCGTGGCTTTCCCTGCGGAATACCTGATCGCTCCCCCATTCCAAACGCCCCCGCCGAACCTCGGCGGGGGCATTTCGCGTTCCGCAAACAACGGTTTGCGGAACATATCGCGCGGCGGTGCCTTTGGCGCCGCTGCATATCGCGTTGCGCGGCGATCTCGCCGCACAACATCTCGCGCACGACGCCCCGCCGTCGTGCCTTTCCCCGTTTTCGTGCCGACTTACAGCAGATTGATCCCCGCGTTTCCCGCCTCTTCCGCGAGGTGCAGAAGCGCCGCGATCAACTCGTGCCGCGAGACGATATACAGCCCCTCGTCCCCGGCAAGGCACGCCCCGCAGAGCGTCGAGACGGCGCGGCCGAGATCGGCGAGCACCCGGTGGTCGAGCGTCAGGAGATAGATCTTTTCCCGCCTCTGCCAGAGGTCGTGGATCCGCTCTGCGTCGGCGGGGGCGGCGACGGCGTTCTCCGGCAGACGTTCGACCTCGCGCCGCACGCCCTCGATCGAACGCGCGGTGAGGTGCCCCCCGACGAACACCCCGACGAACAGAAGCAGGAGAAGCAGGGAAGAGAACAGGATCGGTTTTTTCACGGTTTCTCCTTTCCCTGAAGGGTATAGCGCCCGTCCCGCCGCATCGTCAGAAGAAAAACTTCGTCGAGTTCGACGCCCTTCCGCGCAAGGATCGCGTCGACCTTCTTTTTGTCAAAGCCGAGGGATGAAAGGGCGTTTTCGTCCAGAACCCCATCCAGAACCACCGGAATTTGGTACCCTCCGTGTTCCCCCGAGAGCGCCGCCTTGGTGATCGGCTGCTTGTCCGGGACGAGCAGGACCGAGAGCCGTCCGTTCTGCTCGATCGTGCCAAGCGCGACGTCGGCGGGGTCCTCCACCCCCTGCAGCCGCAGTTCCCCCATCAGTTCGTTGATCGAGACGCGGTTCTTTGCGAGCGCCGCCCGGTCGATCGTTCCGTCCTTGATCAGGGTCGCCGTTTTCGGCTCGAACACCCTTTTAAAAAAAGCAAAGCGGTTTTTGAGACAGGTGATCAGCAGTTCGAGCGAGAGGATGAAGATCAGCGGGATCACGGCGTAGAGCAGGGGGATCTCGGGATCCGCGACCGGGAGCGCCGCGATCTCGGAGAGCAGGAGCGTCGAGATCAGGTCCGACACCTCGAGTTCGCCGACCTGCCGTTTGCCCATGATGCGGAGCGAGAGCGAGAGCAGAATATAGATCACGACGATCCGATAGAGGATGGTCGCCATAGACGGGGCACTCCTTTTTTTTCGCTTATCCTCTCCCGAAGCGGCGACGGTTATGCGGCGCACCCCCGCTTTTTTCCCCGAACCTATTTACAAAAAGATAAAATAATGCTATAATATCCTTTCAGAGTGTATGAAAGGAGAATGGTATGCCCTACCGCGTCGGTTTTTGCTCGCTCGGCTGCAAGGTGTCGCAGTACGAGACCGAGGCGCTTGCCGAGAGGTTTGCCGCCGCCGGGTTTGCCGTCTCCGATTTCGATTCGGTCTGCGACGTTTACGTCGTCAACACCTGCACCGTCACGCTCGAAAGCGACCGCAAATCGCGCCAGATGATCCGGCGCGCCGTCCGGCTGAACCCCTCCGCCGTCGTTCTGGTGACCGGCTGCTCCTCGCAGCTGCACCCCGACGAGGTGGCGGCGATCCCGGGGGTATCCTACGTCACGGGAAACGAGCGCAAGATGCACCTGCCCGACGTGGCGCTCGACCTGCTCGCCCGCCCGAAAGCGGGAGCGAGGGTCGAGGTAAGCGACCTTGCGGACGCGCCCTACGAGGCGGCGTCGATCACGCGCGCGCCGCGCACCCGGGCGTTTGTCAAGATCGAGGACGGCTGCAACTGCCGCTGCGCTTACTGCGCCATCCCGCTCGCGCGCGGACCCGTCCGCTCAAAAAGGCCGGAGGACGTGATCGCCGAGGTATCCCGCCTCGTCGGAAACGGCACCCGCGAGATCGTCCTGACCGGGATCGAGACGGCGGCGTACGGGATCGACCTCGACGGCTATCGGCTGGTCGACCTGATCTCCGACCTCGCGGAAAAGACCGCCGTCGAGCGCATCCGCCTGAGTTCGCTTTCCCCCGAGATGATGACCCCCGCGACGGTATCGCGGCTTGCCGCGATCCCAAAACTCGCGCCGCATTTTCACCTTTCGCTGCAATCGGGATCGGACCCCGTGCTCGCGGCGATGCGCCGTCCGTACCGGACGAAAAACGTGCGCGCCGCCCTCTCCGCTCTCCGCGACGCGATCCCCGGCGTGACCTTCACGACCGACGTGATCGTCGGTTTTCCCGGCGAGAGCGAAGAGAACTTTGCCGAGACGGTCGCCTTCTGCCGCGAGGCGCGCTTCCTGCGCCTGCACGTTTTCCCCTACTCTCCGCGCCCCGGTACTCCCGCGGCGACCTTCCCGGGTCAGATCCCGGGAGAGGAGAAGCGGAGGCGGGTGCGCGAACTCGTCAAAGCGGGGAAGGAGGTCGCGCGCGACCTGTATTTCGACCTGATCGCCCGAAAAACCCCCCTCTCGGTGCTGTTTGAAACGCGGGACGGGGAGATTTGGACGGGACATTCCGAAACCTATATCGAGGTCAAGGTCAGATCTGTCGAGCGTCTTGCGGGAGAGATCCGCAGGGTTATCCCGACCGCCCTCTCGGGCGACGGCGTGACCGGGACGCTCGCCGAGTAAAAGAACAGAAACGCGGAACACCGCGAGAAAGAGGATCACATGAACAACAGTGAAAAAACGATGGACAAGATCGTGGCTCTCTGCAAGAACCGGGGCTTCGTTTTCCCCGGCTCGGAGATCTACGGCGGGCTCTCGAACTCCTGGGACTACGGACCGCTCGGCGTCGAGTTCAAGAACAACGTCAAGCGCGCCTGGTGGAAGAAGTTCGTGCAGGAGAACCCCTATAACGTCGGGCTCGACTCGGCGATCATCATGAACCCCCGGACGTGGGTCGCGTCGGGGCATCTCGGCGGCTTCTCGGACCCCCTGATGGACTGCCGCGTCTGCAAGAGCCGTCACCGCGCCGACAAACTGATCGAGGACTATGCGTTTCAGAACAAGATCGACGTCAATCCCGCCGGGATGACCGACGACGAAATGGCGGCGTATATCAAGGAGAATCACATCGTCTGCCCCGATTGCGGGAGCGGCGATTTCACCCCGATCCGCAAGTTCAACCTGATGTTCAAGACCTTCATCGGCGTGACCGAGGATTCGACCAATACGGTCTATCTCCGTCCCGAGACGGCGCAGGGCATCTTCGTCAACTTCAAGAACGTCCAGCGCACCTCGCGCAAGAAGATCCCGTTCGGCATCGGACAGATCGGCAAGTCATTCCGCAACGAGATCACCCCGGGCAACTTCGTTTTCCGTACCCGCGAGTTCGAGCAGATGGAACTTGAGTTCTTCTGCAAGCCCGGCACCGACCTCGACTGGTTCAACTACTGGCGCACCTATTGCGCCGAGTTCCTCTATTCGCTCGGGATGAAGCGCGAGAACCTGCGGCTCCGCGACCACAGCCCGGAGGAACTCTGCTTCTATTCCAAGGGCACGACCGACATCGAGTTCCTCTTCCCGTTCGGGTGGGGCGAACTCTGGGGCATCGCCGACCGCACCGACTACGACCTCACCCAGCACCAGAATACCTCGGGCGAGAGTATGGAATACTTTGATCCCGAGACGAACGAGAAGTACGTCCCCTACGTCGTCGAGCCGTCGCTCGGCGCCGACCGCGTGGCGCTCGCGTTCCTTTGCGACGCCTACGACGAGGAGGTCGTCGACGCCGAGAAGAACGACGTCCGCGTGGTGCTCCACCTGCACCCGGCGCTCGCCCCGATCAAGGCGGCGATCCTCCCGCTCTCGAAGAAACTCTCCGACAAGGCGGGCGAACTCTACGCCGATCTTGCCAAGACGATGAACGTCGAGTTCGACGAAGCGGGCTCGATCGGAAAACGCTACCGCCGGCAGGACGAGATCGGAACGCCCTTCTGCGTCACCTACGATTTCGACAGCGAAAACGACGGCTGCGTGACGGTGCGCGAACGCGACACGATGCAGCAGATCCGCCTTCCCATCTCGGAAGTCAAGGCGTATATCGAGGAAAGGATCGCTTTCTGATCCCCAATGGATAACAGCGAAACCCGGGGGACGCCCGTCCCCCGCAAGCAAAAGAAAAAGAAGAGCGCGGCCCGGCGCATCGTCGGGATCACGCTCCTTTTGCTTTTTCTCTATCTCGTCTACTTCGTCGTCGGGATGTGCGTTCCGTTCCTGCCGCTTGAAAGCACCGCGCCAGGCGCGCGCGACCCCGCCTCTTACCGGGGCGACGGCACGCCGTGGGTCGAGCGGGCAAGCGTGATCGAGGAGAACTCCGACGCGCTCGACTGGCGGCTCAGACTGATCGACGCCGCGACCGACTCGGTTTCCTTTGCGACCTACCAGTTCCGCGAGGGCGAGAGCACGACCCTGCTTGCCGAGGCGCTGAAACGCGCGGCGGAGCGCGGCGTCAAGGTGCGGATCCTCGTCGACGGGTTCAACGACGTGCTGCGTATGGAGGGCAAGACCTTCTTCCGCGCGATCTCGGCGGTTCCCGGTATCGAAATGAAGATCTACAACCGTCCGAGTCTCCTGACCCCCTGGAACTGCAACGCGCGGCTCCACGACAAATACTTTATCGTCGACGACCTCGCCTATATCATCGGCGGGCGGAACACCCACGACGGCTTTCTGCTCGAAAACGACACCGGGCTCCGCAACTACGACCGCGAGGCGCTGGTCTACAATACAGCGCACGGCGCGCCCGCGCCGGACGGCGATCCCGCCTCGATCTACGGGCTGATCGACTATTTCAACGATATGTGGGAGAGCGACGCCGTGGCGTATTTCCGCGACGGCGGGGCAAAACCGACCGACCCGAAGATCGAAGCCGAGTACGACCGCTGGAATACCTTTGCGACCTCGCTTCCGACCCTTTCCGACCCCGACGCGGCGCTCGCGGCGGCGACCCTCTCGGTCGACCGCGTGACGCTGGTCACCGGCGAGACCGGGACGAAGGGGAAGAAGCCGCTGATCTGGAACGAACTGGTCTCGCTCTGTGCCTCGGCTACCGACCGCGTCCTGATCCAGACCCCCTATATCCTGTGCAGCAAGGATATGTACGCCGACCTTGAAAAGATGGTCGCAAGCGGCGCCGACGTCACGATGCTGACCAACTCGATCCTCAACACCGACAACAAATTCGCCCCACCCGACTACCTCTATCATCAGGACGAGATCCTCGATACCGGTGTTTCGATCATGGAGTTTGACGGAGATTATTCGACCCACGCGAAAACCGTCCTGATCGACGACGACCTCGTCGTGATCGGCTCCTTCAACGTCGACCTGCGCTCGACCTATATGAACACCGAGATCGTCGCCGTCATCGCGGGAGAAGCGTTCCAGGATCAGGCGGAAGAGTGTATGCGCCCGGTTTTCGCCGGTTCCGTTCTGATCGGGAAAGAGAACACGGTCGGGCAGCGCCTCCGCGAGGACGCCGGCTTCTTCAAGCGCG
>CAMJDE010000083.1 GCA_946404295.1 uncultured Clostridia bacterium
GCTTTCATACCGTACACGGGATCATTGAAACGCCCGTGTTCATGAACGTCGGCACCAGCGCCGCGATCAAGGGCGGCGTGTCGACCGGCGACCTCTACGACGTCGGCTGTCAGGTCGAACTCTCGAACACCTATCACCTGCATATCCGCCCCGGCGACGATCTGATCTATAAGATGGGGGGGTTACACAAGTTTTTCAACTGGGATCGCCCGATTTTAACCGACAGCGGGGGGTTTCAGGTCTTTTCGCTCGCAAAACTCCGCAAGATCACCGAGGAGGGCGTTTCGTTCCAGTCCCATATGGACGGCGCGCACATCTTTATGGGACCCGAGGAGAGTATGCAAATCCAGTCGCACCTCGGCTCGACGATCGCGATGGCGTTCGACGAGTGCGTCGAGAACCCCGCCCCCTACGACTACGTGAAACGCTCGATGCAGCGCACGCTGCGTTGGCTCGAGCGCTGCAAGACCGAACTCGCGCGCCTCAACGCCGAAGAAGGCGCCGTCAACCCCGATCAACTGCTGTTCGGGATCAATCAGGGCGGCACCTACGAGGATCTTCGGATCGAGAGTATGCTCCGCTCGGCGGAACTCGACCTGCCGGGCTACGCGATCGGCGGTCTTGCCGTCGGGGAAGAAACCGAGACGATGTACCACATCATCGAGACCGTCGAACCCCATATGCCGAAGGACAAGCCCCGCTATCTGATGGGGGTCGGCACGCCGCAGAACATCCTCGAGGGCGTGTATCGCGGCGTCGATTTCTTCGACTGCGTGATGCCCAGCCGCAACGCCCGCCACGGCAACCTGTTCACCTGGCACGGCAAAATGAACATCAACAACGAAAAGTACTTCGACGACCCGCGCCCGATCGACGAGAACTGCGGCTGCCCGACCTGCCGCCGCTACAGCCGCGCCTACGTCCGCCACCTGTTCAAGGCGCGCGAGATGCTCGGGATGCGCCTGACCGTTTTGCACAACCTCTATTTCTACAACGAACTGATGCAGAAGATCCGCGACGCCCTCGACGCCGGGAACTACGAATCGTTCTACCGAAAGTACGTCGACCTTCTGGCGTCCCGTTCGGAGGAGTAAAAAACGAGCCGCCCGTGCAGACCTCTGCACGGGCGGCTCTTCACGCCGGCGTCGCCCGTGCGAAAGAAGGGCTTGACAAAACACTACAAAAGTGTTACAATAAGAACGTCAGACGAACGGGAACGAAATAGTCTGTCGGAAAACGCCCCGTTCCATCCACCCCCGACGAAGGAGGTCTCTATGCAACCGTCTTTTCGGAAAGCGCTCCGCTTTGCCCGCGCCGCGTTCGTCCTGCTCTGCCTTCTCGCGCTGCTCTGCGGCTGTTACACCATGACGCTGCTCCGCAAGGGACTGAACGGGGAACTGCCCGATCAATGGGAGTTCCCGCAAACGAAATGGGTCTGCCGCGAACTGGACCTCGTCCTTTATACGACCGATTTCGAGCAGAACTATCTGTTCGGCACCTACGTTTCGGGCGGAACGTCTTATCGCGTGGACGCCATGATCGACGAATACTACGAGAGCATTGATCTGCGTTTCTACCTAACGACGAATATTTACAAACGGAAAAACGAAGCCGACCCCACCGTCTATCGCTGCAACCGGGTTTCCGCGCTCGGGTTGATTTGTGCGGATTATTCCTATCGGAAAGAGACCGACACGTTCGTTCTGACCTGTCTTGAAACCGAACTCGACGAAGGCGTGACCTTCCCCGAGGTCATGACGTTCGATCGGGCGGGAACCGTTGCCCAAACGCCGGAAAAACGTTGGGTCGCCGACGAACTTGATCTCTACCTCGACGCCTATTCCGACGTCGACGTTTATATGAAAGGGGAGATCACGCTCGACGGCGAAACCTATCCGGTCTACGCGTTTGAGACCGGAAACAGCGACTACTACGAACTCTACGTGAACAACAGCGCTACCTACGCCGTCAGTATGGTTTTTCGCTTCTTCGACGATCGGATCGAGGCGATCCGAAACGAAGGCGGCGTGATGATAGAATACTGGGACCCGACCCTGACGAGGGTCACTTTCCACCAGGCGCCGATCGAATAAACGCCCGTTCGTCGTCGCTTTCATCGGATTTCAGAGGGAGGGATATATGAAACCGTCTTTCAAAAAAGCGCTCCGCTTCGCGCGCGCCGCGCTGATCCTGCTTTGCTTGTTCGCCCTGCTCTGCGGCTGCGGACCGGGACCGACGGGATGGCGGCGTAAATACAACCAAGGGAAAATCCCTGCTCAATGCGAATTTCCGCAGACGAAATGGGTTTGCCGTGAACTGGATCTCGTCGTCTACACGACCGATTTGAAGGTCAACCGTATGGTAGGCACCTACGTCGTGGACGGCACGTCGTATCGTGTTGACGCGCGGCTTAATCGGCATCACGACGACACCTTTTACATGGGGTTCTATTCGACGTACTGTTATGAACTCGTATCGGGAAACTCTCCGGAGACGGAGCTTAGAAAAATAGTTTTTCTTGGGGAGATCAAGGCGGGGTATACCTATGAAAAGGAAACCGAAACCATCGTTCTCGATTGCCGTTCGGTAAAGCCGATCAACGGTGAAACGATCCCAAAGACCCTGACGCTCGATCGGGCGGGTACCGTCGCCCAAACGCCGGAAAAACGTTGGGTCGCCGACGAACTCGATCTTTACCTCGACGCCTTTTCCGACGTCGACGTCTATATGAAGGGCGAGATCACCCAAGACGGCAAAACCTGCCCGGTCTACGCGTTTGAGACCGGAAACGACAACTATTACGAATTCTACGTGGACAATGCACACTGGGACAATTACGTTTTTGAATTCTTCGACGATCGGATCGTCGCGACCCGGGTCGGCGCGCCCGAGTCCACGATCACCTTCCGCCCGGCGCCGATCGAATAACGCCCGCCCGCGCGTCCAATGAACGGCAACGCCGTTCAATTCATGCGGCGCAACGCGCCTCCCGTTCGGAGGAGTAAGCAGAAGAAAAAATGCGCCAATACAGATTCAAGGAGATATTTATGAAGTCGTTTTTCACCAAAACGAAGAGGACCGTCGCCGCGGGACTCGTCCTGCTCTGTTTCGCGCTTGCTTTCTTTGGGTGCATCCACTTCCATAGCGACAGTAAGGAATACGACCCGTTTCCGGGAGAGTTTGAGGAAACGAAGTTGATCTGCCGCGAGTTGGATATGACGTTTTACGTATTCAACTATAACTATGTGAACGCGACCTATACCCTCGACGGAACGACCTATTACGGCAACGTGAGTTTCTATAATCGTTCTCTGTTTTTTGCTCTGTCGTTTTACGCGTCCGACTCCGAGTCCTCTCGGTTAGGAACGATGCACGCGGCTTATCACTATGACGAGAAAACCGATACGGTCGTTCTGTCCCACGTTCGTTTCCGCGAGAAAGGCAGCGAAACGGATTCCGAAACCTTTCCCGAAAACCTGACGCTTGAACGGGCGGGCTCGATCGCACAGACGCCGACGGCGCGCCTTTCTGCCGAGGAAATCGAGATGACCCTCGATTCCTTCTCCGATATCGACGGTTTCTACAAAGGCGAAGTGTCGTTTGACGGGATCAGAGTTCCTTTGATCGCGGTCAAGGACTACGAAACCGGTCGGTACGTGTTTCATCTGGAAGTGGTCGAATGCGACGAGATCCGGTGGGACCGATTCCGCTTTCCTCCCATGACGTTCGAGACATTTGACGGTCGTATCGTCGCCACCGTAAAGGGCGGGACCGATCTCGAATACTATCGGGTCTGGTTTCAGTATTACCGCGATATTGAAACGATCACGTTCCGTCCCGTTCCGATCGAAACCGAATGATTAGATTTCCCCTCGTAAAAAACACCCTTCCGCAATCCCGGAAGGGTGTTTTTTTGGTTGAGGGATCATTCGACCGTGAGATCCCCGTCGGAACAATGCACGGTCGAGAGGGGCGTGTTCCGCGTCCAGTTTTCCGCCTTTTCGACGGCG
Organism: uncultured Clostridia bacterium; assembly: GCA_946404295.1. Classification (GTDB taxonomy): domain Bacteria; phylum Bacillota; class Clostridia; order Oscillospirales; family CAG-272; genus UBA1740. Next base: position 4,011 of record CAMJDE010000083.1, read on the forward strand.
TTCCATTGCTCTTTCGTCCCCCGGTAGGTGATCTCGGAGAGCGACGCGCAGTCCGCGAACGAAAGATTCCCGATCGCGGTGATCCCGGCGGGCAGCGAGACCTCGGTCAGCCCGGCAAACCGGAACGTCTGATTGCCGATCGCCGCAACGCCGTCCGGTATGACGACGCGGTTCAGGCTCGTGCAGGACATATACGCCCGATCTCCGATCTCGGATAGACCCGCGGGGAACGCGACGTCGGTCAGGGCGTAACAACAGTAAAAGGCGTAATTCCCGATCCGTGTGACCCCATCGGGCAGCGTGACGTCGGTCAGTTGATAGCAATGGCTGAACGCCTGGCTTCCGATCTCCGTGATCGTTTCCGGGATCGTTACCGAAGTCATGTTCTCACAGTCGTAGAACGTTCCGTCGGGCAGTCGGGTAAGCCCCTTCGGGAACGTGACCGCAAGCTGCCCGTCGCATTCCGAGAAGACGAATATCCCGATCTCGGTCACGCTGTCCGGGATGATCACCTCGGTCAGCGAGTCGCAGCTCTGAAAGGCGTGGTGTCCGATCGTCGTTACGCTGTCGGGGATCAGAACGCTCTCCGCGTTGTAATAGCCCCAAAAGAGTCGGGGCGGGATGGTTTCGACCCCTTGCTTGATTTCAAGCGTCGTGTATTGCTCTCGGTACCCCCAATCGTGGGAGCCGTCGCCCTTGTAAACGTATTTGGTCCCCTTCGGATTGAAGTGAAGATGGAGCAGAACGAGTGCGACGATGAATCCGACGTTCAGCAAAATGAGACCCGCCACCACCGAGAAGGCGATCACCTTCTGCCGCTTCTTCCGTTTCAGTATGTTCTCTCTGACCGTTTCGGCGTTGATCTCGTTCATAAATCCTCCTTAAACGTAACCCCGTAATCCTACCCGCCCGACGTACTCCGAAAGGATCCCGGCGTAGCGTTCGGCGGTCTTATACGGCACTTCGTGCAGTCCGTCGGTGAGGCACCCGCCGCGGTCAACGAACTTCTGGAGCCACAGTTCCCGCGCCCCCTTGACGAACTCCCCGAGAGATCTGATCGACCGCTCGTCGTGCAGTTCGTCCACCAGGGTTGTGCGGAACTCGTAGGGCAGGGGGGCGGTTTTCAAAAATGCAACGCTCTCTTTGATCGCTTCGAGGTCCTTTTCGTCGCAGCCCATCAGGTCGGGATAGTCGACGGGCGGGCATTTGACGTCCATCGCGATATAGTCGACCAGCCCCTTTCCGACCAACTCTTTCAGCATCTTCGGGCGCGTCCCGTTGCTGTCGAGTTTCACGCGGTAGCCCGCCGCTTTGATACGCCGGCAGAAGGCGGGCAGATCCCGCCGCAGGGTCGGTTCGCCCCCGGTGATCGCCACCGCGTCGAGCAACCCCCGCCGCTTTTCGAGAAACGCGAAAAAGTCCTCTTCCGAGATAAACTCGGGCAGAGCCGATTCGACCAGCACCGCGTTCTGACAGAACGGGCAGCGCAGATTGCACCCCGAAAGAAACACGGTGCAGGCGGCGTAGCCGTCGTAGTCGACCATCGACAGTTTTTCAAGACCCTGTATCTTCATATCGTACCTCTTTTGGGGACTGCCGTATTCAGCGCAGATCGAAAAGCGCGATTAGGACAGAAAAAGCCGTTTGTTGTTCACACTTTTACCAATCAGAGGTGAAAAACCTACGGTTTTTTTCTTTTTTATTCAAGCGCTTTTCTATCCCCGTTCTCGCCCTCTCGCAGTATAGTATACAGCTTCGGAGCGAGAGCGGGGATTCTGCATCTGACTACGGCAGTCCTTTTATACCAATTCAGACGCCGCCAAAGCAGCCACCGCCCCGTCCCCGCAAGCCGTCGTCAACTGCCGCACGTTCTTGACCCGGCAGTCGCCCGCGGTGAAGATGCCCGGGACGTTCGTTTTGCAGTCCTCTTTCGCGTCGATATAGCCCGCGTCGTCAAGACCCACGAGCGAGGCGAACGCGCCGGCGGCGGGGGAATGTCCGATCGCGACGAACAGTCCGTCGACCGGAAGCGTCTCTTCCTCTCCCGTCACGGGATCGCGAAGCGAGAGCCCCGAGAGTTGCCCGTCTCCCTTCAGCGCCGTGACGACGCGCGGGGTCTTGACCGTGATCTTCGGTTCGGCTTTCAGTTTCGCGACCATCGCGTCCTCGGCGCGGAAAGCGTCGCGGCGGTGGATCAGATACACCTTTTCCGCCATTGCGGCAAGGTAGAGCGCGTCGTCAAGCGCCGAGTTGCCCCCGCCGACCACGGCGACCGTTTTTCCGCGGAAGAACGCCCCGTCGCAGACGGCGCAGTAGGAAACGCCCCGTCCCGTCAGTTCCTCTTCACGCTCGACGCCGAGTTTGCGGGCGGCGGCGCCGACCGCGAGGATCACGGTCTTCGCCTTGTACTCCCCACAATCGCTTTGGACGGTGAAATTTCCGACCGACCCCGAGATCGCCGTCACGCTCTCAAACGCGAACGTGACCCCAAGCCCGTCGGCTTGCTCGAAGAGAGCGGCGGAATAATCCACGCCGCTGATCTCCTTGATCCCGGGATAGTTCTCGACGAGCGACGCCCGCGAGATCTGTCCGCCGATCGCCTCGCGCTCGAAGAGCAGGACGCGTTTTCCGGCTCTGGCTCCGTATATGCCGGCGGTCAGCCCCGCAGGGCCGCCGCCGACGATCGCAATATCAAAGAAGTCGCTCATTGGTTCAGATAACCGCGGATCGCGGACAGCCCGACCAGAGGCGTGACCTGCGCGCCCGAGAAGACGAGCATCGTCGGCGCCTGCCGGATCCCGTACTGCTTCGCGTAGGCGGGATCTTCGTCGGCGTTCACCACCGAATAGGCGATCCCCGCCCCGTCCATCAGGCGTTTCGCGATCGCGCAGTTCGGGCATTTGGTCGTCGTCACGAGGACCAGGCGGTCGGCGTTGACGCTCTTCGCCTTCGCCGCGGCGTCTGCTCCGACCTTCGCTTCTTCGGCTCTCGCCGCCGCGCGCGCGGCGCGCTCGTCGGGAGAAGCAAGCCCGTCGACGATATAGGTCTTGCGCTCCTTGAACTCCTCGCGTTTACCATCGTTCCAGTTCTGCACGGGACGGTAGTAACCGGTGATCCGGCTGTAGACCTCGGCTTTCTTTCCGCAGATCGGGCAGACGTACTGCTCGCCGACGAGATAGCCGTGATCGGCGCAGATCGAGTAGGTCGGGGAGATCGTGTAGTAGGGAAGTTTGTAGTTCTCGGCGATCTTCCGCACCAGAGCCGCCGCGGCGCGCCAGTCGGTCATCTTCTGACCGAGGAAGGCGTGGAAAACGGTGCCCGAGGTGTAGAGGGTCTGCAGTTCGTCCTGAATGTCGAGCGCCGAGAAGATGTCGTCGGTGAAGCTGACCGGCAGATGCGAACTGTTGGTGTAGTAGGGGGTGCCGCAGTCGCCCGACGCCGTTTTGATGTCGGGGAACCGCTTTTTGTCGTGCTTGGCGAGCCGGTAGGCGGTCGACTCGGCGGGCGTCGCCTCGAGGTTGTAGAGGTCGCCGTACTTCTCCTGATAGTCGGAGAGGCGCTCGCGCATGTGGTTCAGCA
>CAMJDE010000084.1 GCA_946404295.1 uncultured Clostridia bacterium
GATAAGAGCCCGTCTCTCAAGGCGACGGCGATCGACACCGACGACGTGAAGGGCGCCGTGATCGGTAAAGTGGCGGCAGTCTTCGTGACCAACGCCACGCGCAGAAGTACGACGCTCACCTTCACGGCAAGCGGCTCGGGCGAGTACATCTACTACGTCTCGGGCGTGAAAGCCGGGGAATGGACCGTCGGGGCGGGCGGGCACACGCAGACAGTTACGGCGACCGAAGAGGGCGGATTGCTCGTTTTCACGGCGCCTGCCGGAACCGTTACCCTGACCCCGCAATAACCGGACGACGATCGTTCGGATCCAAACGAACCCCATCGTATGATCATATCACCCCACCAAAGAACAAAAAAGGAGAATAAGGTATGAAAAAACTGAACGGTATCCTCGCATTACTTCTGTGTCTTCTCTTCCTCGTCCCGACGCTCGCTTCCTGCGGGAAGAAGACGCCCGACGCCACGACGGCGGCACCGACAACCGCCGACGGCGAACAGGGGTCGTCCTCGTCCGAAACGAAGGCAACGACCGTTCCCGCCACGACGACGGATAAATGGGAGACGGTCGGTGATGAAGTCACTGCGTACGCGGCAAGCGACCGGACCCTCCGGATTCAGTACGACATGTACGTTTCGGCGGAGAACGTCCCCCAGAACAACAAGTACGTTCAGGGTCCCGACGAACTGATCGCCGGCGCAACGTCTTCGATCGAAGAGAAGGTCTATCACCGCAACCGCGACGCGGCGGAAAAGTTCGGTTTGACGCTTGAGTACACCCAATGGGACGACCTGTCCTGGGGCAGACAGGCGGAACGCATCCGGACGCTGGTGGAAGGGCACGATCCCGCTGCACCCGATCTCTTTATCGATATGCTTTACGACCTCAACAAAGCCATGAAGACCTCCGGCGTCTTTAAGGACGTCACTTCGATCCCCGGCGGTTTTTTCGACTTTGAGGCAGACGGTTGGATGACCGAGTGGATGAAGAGCCTCTCGTTCACCGAGGATCGCGCCTATATCCTCGGCGGCGACTACTTTCTCGAACTCTTCCGCGCGATGGGCGTTATGCCGTTCAACGTCGATCTGATGGACGCGAACGCGTCCAAACTCGCGGCGGCGATCATCGGAGAGGATGATGAGCTCGCCGCGAACGAGGCACTTTCGGTTCGCTTCTTCGATCTCGTGGAAGAGGATGATTGGACTTGGGACGTCCTTAGCAAACTCTCTGTCGCGATGTGGATCGATACCGACGGCGACGGAGCCAACTCGTTTGAGGATATGCTCGGCATCGTCATCGACCGCTATACCGGTTTACCGGGTTCGCTGATTGTTTACTCCACCGGTATTCAGCTGACCGAGACCTATACCATTGCGGACGAAAACAGCGAGTATTACAACAAGAAATGGGTGCGCTACTACGACAACTCCGCTCTTCTCGGCAGTATTTTTGACGCCGTTGCGGGCGTGTTCTCGGGCCCCGGCGCTTTCGTGACCAACTTCAACCCCGATTCGGGCAAGACGCTTCAGGAACACTACACGAAGTTCTCGGAAGACACTCTGCTGTTCGCGGGTCCTGTCGTTCTCGGCGCGCTTGAAAACGAATCGTTCCAGACGATGGTGTCGACCTGGTCGGTCGTTCCGCTCCCCAAGGTCAACGCGGAGCAGCACTACAACACCGTCATTCACAACATCGCCGACGTCGGTGCGATCAGCGTCAACACGACGCCCGACAAGGCGCGCGCTCTCTCGGCGTATCTGCAGTACTGCAACGAGAACTCGGGCAAGATCCGCGAAGAGTTCCAGCAGGTCGTGACCAAGTATATGACCACGACCTACAATCAGGGCACCGACCGGATGCTCGAACTCATCTACGCGAACGTCATCTCCGGACGCGACAAGGCGCTTGAGGACGTCGCGGAGGAAACCAGCGGCAAGTCCAGCGCGTCGTGGATGAAGGCGCAAGGGTTCACGGGAACCTCCGCGTACGTCGCGTCGCAGTACGAGTCGCAGTTGTCCGGCAAGCAGGCAAAACTGGACAAAATCCTGGAAAAGTGGTATTCGTTTTCCACCTCCGCCTCCGAGACCCCGGCGGAGTAACGCTCGGGTTAGCGTAACGCGCGGTCACCGTCACAAAAAACGACGCCCGATTCCCGCCGCCCGCACGGTTCTCCGCGCGGGCGGCGCACGGTTTTTTCGCCCGGACCCGCGATTCTCTTGCAATTTCGTTCGGTTTCGGGTATACTGGTACGTGAAAGCCGACTCTTAAAATCCGAACCGTCCACAAGTAAGACGGCGCCTGACGCGCCCTTCAAAGGCGCGATGCTCGCGTCGCGGGGCGCCCGCGCTCCGATTCCCGTTGCGGTCGGTTGCCCAAACGAACCCGACTTCGTTCCGATCCCGGGACGGGGTTTGATAAAACAGCCTACGAGGAGATTTGCCCAATGCACGACGCCGCGATCGAAAACGACCCGATCCTCTCGCCGTACCGGATCGGAGAGCCGCGTGAATATTCCGACGAAGGCACGAACGGGATCCCCTTCGACGCGACCGTCTTTTACGATCGGTCACGGGGACCCGCCGTCCCGGGCTTTGCTACGCGCGGCGCGACCCCGCTTATGATCTACGTCGTGAACACGAATACCGAACGGATCGGGACCGAGAGTGACGCGACGATCGTGAGATCGATGCTCGACAGGGGATATATCGTTCTCGTCCTCGATTATAAGAACGGCGAAAAAGCCGTTTCCCCCTCGCTCGATTACGCGGTGCAAGGGATGATCGAGCCGATCAAAAACGGGGAGTACTTTCCAAACGACCCGATCCTGCCGAACGGGACCTATTCCGACACGCTGGTCGTCCCTTCGGGCTGCGACGTTCTTCTGAACGCGGTCTACTTTGAACTCGACAAGCACGGAACCGACGGCACGCTCGAAAAGATCGTGAACGTCTGGAACAACGACTTCCGGAAGTTCAAAAGAAATCTGACGGTCAAGTGGATCCGCGGGGACGGAAGCCGAAAACCCCTCCAAAAAGGGATCGACGGGAGCGACCCCGTCTGGTATTCCGATCCCGACGGAACGGTCGTGGACGAAAAGAACGGGCAGTATACCAAGATCGGCTACACGAGAGCGGATGAGATCACCGACTGCGTAAGAGCGGACGGCGCGCCGATCGATCTCAAACTCCGTTTCGACCTGATCTACCCGACCAAGCCCGCGCGCGACGTCCCGGTCGTTCTGCATTTCAGTTCGACCCAGTATCTGCCGGAAGCGGTACAGAGATCCGTCCGTCCCCAGTTCACCGGATTCCTCTTCGCCGGCTACGCCTGCGCCGTCTTTGACTACGCCTATATTCCGATGTGCCGCAACGATCACTACGGCTATTTCGACGGCAGCAGCGGCGACGAGCGGAGCGTGACCGGATACAACCCGATCTTCTCAACCTACGTTTTCAACGCCGCGCAGGTCTCGACCGCCGCCGTGCGGTTCGCACGGTATCTCTCGCTGTCCGATCACTCGGTCTACCGTTTCGACGTTGACCGGATCGGCGTTTTCGGCGTGTCGAAAACCTCGTTCGTCACGCATCTCGGCGCGCCGTATCTTGGCGAGAACCTGCTTTCGGCGGAGAACGGGCAAAGCGAAGAGGAGCTCGCCGAGGCGATCGAGAGGAAACTCGCCTCCTTCTACCAATGGATGTATCTGCCGGGGCATCACGGCGAAACGCGCCGCGCCGCCGGCAAAACGAAAACGTATACAAAAGACGGCTTTACCGTCGCGGGCGGCGAAGCGCAGCCGTGGACGACGTGGAAGGGGAAAGAAGTCCCCTCCGGCGCGACGGTCGTCTATTCCTCCTGCGGCGCGACCCTCGACTATATCGGAGGGGGCTGTGCGCCGACCTTCACGACGGTCAACCTGCGCGACGGATACCGTTCGGGATACCTCCAGCAGAACACGCTGGTCAACCTCCTGCGCGTACACAACGTCCCCTCGTTCTGGGCGGAGACCGATCTCGATCATACCCGGCTCGCGATCGGGACCGACCTTCATCACGGGGTCGACCTGTATCGGACGCTCTTTGATTTCTTCGCGTACTACCTCAAGGACGCGCCGCCGGTCGTTCTTTGGACCGACCCCGCGAACGACAGCACCGGGGTCGATCCGACCCGCCCGATCACGGTTCGGTTCGTCGGGGAGATCCCCGCGGACGAGATCGGAAAGGTCTCTTTGCGGGCAAGCGACGGCAGAGCCGTTCCGGGACGCTGGATCGCCTCCTACGGCAACACCGCGTGGACTTTCCTGCACGAGCCTTTTAAGGCGGGCGAACGTCTGTCCCTGACGATTCCCGCGGTTTTGACGGGCTCGAACGGAAGACCGCTCGGACGTGAAACCGTCGCATCCTTTGCGGCGGGGGCTCCCGCGACCGCGCGCCGCCCCCAAAAGGTTGTTTTTTCCGGCGAGAGGTACGTTTATACGGCAGATTTTGCAAACGGCTTCGGCGACTTTGAAAAAGACCCCTACGCGACCTACGAAACCGCGACGGTCGACGGCGTTCCTGCCTGGAAGATTACCCTGCGCCCGAACGACGGGGAGTTCGGCGGCGACCACGTCTTCTACGAGCCGCGTGTGGTTTTGAAGAACGAAAAGTGCGTTTTCGGTGGAAAACCCCTGTCGGAAGAGGATCTCGGCAGGACCCTGCGCGTCACGCTTCGCGTCTACGACACGGTCTCGCGCCCCCTGCGCCTGTATCTGAAGAGCCTGACCGACTACGATTCCGAGACGCGTGACCTTGATCTCTATCGCCACAGAACCGCCAAGTTCCGCACCGACGAGGACTTCACCAAGCGGCTCCGCGATTATCGTCGCGCCGTCAAAAACTTCCAAACGCGTGCAAACGAGTGGTGCGAGTTCGTCCTCGACTATACCGTCTACGAACCCTCCTGCGGCGACAGAGGCAGATCTTCGCAGGCGGTCTATCTTCTCGCAAATCCCGACGGCGACCGGGAAAGCCCGCTCTTTATCGGTCTTTTCAAGGTGGAGGAGATCGACGGAGCGGAGCGCGCTCCCGACTGCGTTACGCCGATTTACGGAACGGAGCCGCCCGCGCCCGGCGTTCGGTAACATTCATCAAAAACTACCCGCGCCGGCAAGTGCTGCCTTGACAGATGATCCGCGCGTCGTCCTTTCCCCTAACTGCGCCAGCAAATGCCGTCAGGCGCGCGCAGGCGAGTGCAGAATTGCCGTTTGCGACCCGAAGGCGTACCTACGTACGTCGAGAGGGAGCAAACGGCAAGAGAAAAACGAATTATAATTCAATGGAGAAACCCGCTCGCAGATTGCGAGCGGGTTTCAACCTTAAATAGCGTTGAACTATGCGAAGATCACGCACAGAGCGAAAAGCCTTAACGGATCATCAAACAATAATCCCTTCGTTTTTCGGTCTGTGCCGCATCCGCGCGTCGTCCGTCGTCGTTACCGGGTTTATAAGCCGGGTTCTGTGCGCCTTGCAGCGCCGCGGTCATCTATCTGCGCCGTTTGTTACCAAACGGCTTGAGGGCTTGCGCCCTCTGCCGCCATCGGGATTCCGGCGGGAACCGTAGCGGATCGCTCCGCTCTCCCGAAGGCGTTGCTTCGGATAGGGTTTACAGGAAGCCCGCGTTACCGCGGGTTTCGGTGAGCTCTTACCTCGCCTTTCCACCCTTACCGCCCGAAGGCGGCGGTATATCTCTGTTGCACTTTCCCTGGGGTCGCCCCCGGCGGACGTTATCCGTTATCCTCCCCTATGAAGCCCGGACTTTCCTCACGGTAATACCTTTCGGCGCCATACCGCGCGATCGCGCCACCCGGTAACGCTGAATAGTATAACAGAAGAAAACCGTTCTGTCAAGTGGGGATCATTTTTTCGCCGTTTCTTCGGCGATCCGCGCCGCTTCCTCGGCGATCCGCGCTTCCTCTTCGGCGACCCGGACGACGTATCTCTTCTCTCTCAAAATACCGTCGATAAAAAGGAAATAGACCGCGCAGAGCAGGAGCGCGACGATCGAGACGACCGAAACGGTGCTCCACTGCACCTCCGCCATGTGTGAGAAGGTGAACTTCCCGGTGTCGGGGTCCTGCAGATGCGCGGCGATCGCAGCCACGTCGAACATCAGGGCGCCGACCGTCACCAGCCGGATCGCGAACGAGAGGACCGAGTGCGAGGTCTTGCGCCGCGCCTCGGAGGGGAAGCGGCGGGGAATATCGTAGGAGAAATCAAGGATCGACCCGATGTAGAGCGTCGCGATCAAGAGAACGATCGTTTCGGGGATCATATAGGTCGCGTTGTAGACGATCGAAAAGCCGATCGCCGCGCTGCTCGAGATCGAGATCTCTTTCCAGACCGTCACACCCGAAATAAAGTGGCAGATGAAGCGAAGCCCCGAGACGAGCAGAGCGCCGTAAATGAGGGCGGTCGCCTGCGGTCTGTTTTTGCTGCGGAAGATCCCGCCCAACCCCGAAACGGCGAAGGCGATGATATAGTCGAGCAGGGCGACGGCAACGACCGACTGCCACCCGTGCACCCAACCGAACACCGAAAGACCGGTGAGCAGCTGCACGATCGAAAAGACCAGACCCGAACCCAGACCCCAGAGCGGACCGTTCCGATAGGCGACGATCAGGATCGGGAGCATCGAGGCGCAGGTGACCGATCCCCCATAGGGCAGTTCGGCGAGCTTGACGAGACTTAACACCGAGGCGAGGGCGACGAGAATCGCCGATTCGACAAGGCGACGGACGGGGGTTTGCGTGTTGGTTTGCATGTTGTGTTCCTTCCTTTGAAACAAAAGATACCGCACAGGATACACCCGTGCGGTAGTCGTTCAAACGATCTCCCTACGACGGCATTATCCGTATCAGGTGAAGGGTTCGGATCGCTCCGTCTCAGCCGTGCGGGAAAACTCCCGTGTGGCACCCCTGATCTGTATTCTGTTTCGGTTCAAGCGGTAGTATAGCACTTTCGTTTCCCCGTGTCAAGGGGAAAACGGCAGAAATCGCGGTTATTTTGCAAAAAACCGGAACGCCGAGACGATCCCGTAGGACGCCAGCGTCATAATCACCCCCGCCGTCAGCACGCCGAGGATCACCGCCGGGAGCGCGCGGCTCTTCTTCATTCCGAAGACCGCGGCGACGAGCGACCCCGTCCACGCCCCCGTTCCGGGCAGGGGGATCGCGACGAAGAGATACAGCCCGAGGAACGCGAGCGTCCCGGCGGCACCCCCGCCCTTTGCGGGCGTCGGTTCGGTCGCTTCGACGGCTTCTGCTTCGGGCGCGGCTTCGACCGCCTCGCCCGCGGCGAGCGGCGCCGTTTCGTCGGTGTTCCGCTTGTTCATCTTCTTCGCGCCCTTCTCCGCCTTCCGTTCGAGCCAGTCGACCAGACCGACGAGAATGTGATGCCTCCGCATAAAGCGAAAGAGGGCGGGAATGAACCAGAGGATAAAGGGGACCGGGAGCAGATTCCCGATCACGGTCAGGGCGAACGCCCACCCGAAGGGCAGTTCGTGATAGGCGGCGTAGGGGATCGCGCCGCGCAGCTCAATGATCGG
>CAMJDE010000085.1 GCA_946404295.1 uncultured Clostridia bacterium
GGTCCGCTCGGCGACGTCGAGCGGGTCGGCCGCTATCAAAGACGCCAGAACGGCGTCCGAAAGCCTGGGGGAAAAGGATGCGGGAACGGTTTTTTTCAACAACCCCTGTTTCCAGAGTGATACTGATTCTGCCGGGATATAACTATCGAATATTTCGTATTCTGAAGCGTTCAGAAGACTGCGAAGAGCTGTCGCGCCGACCGTTTCTGGGTCGTCGGGAGACTCGCTTTCGTATCGCCCGCCGACACGTTTGACTGCAAAGGGTTCGATCGTGGACCGAAGGGTGTTCAACGCCTTGATATAACCGATCGCAAGCAGGTCGTTCGGACCAACGCCGCCCCCGAATACGGCGGGATCGGATTCGGAAACGATCCTGCGGATCAGACCCGGCATCCCGCTGCGTTTGCCCTCGTCGGTTTCGCGCAGAGCGGCGATGCGATCGCGCGTCGTATCGTCCGAAAGAAGGGTCGCCGCGCGGGTCAGCGCGCCGAGATCCCCGCATTCCGAACCGAAGGCGACGGCGTCCGCGCAGCCCAGCGCGTCCATGATCGAGACGGCGGCGCGGGTGAAGGTCTCTGCGCCCGAGACCGAAAAGGGGAACGGGAGTTCGAGGATGAGGTCGTAGCCCGAAAGAAGAGCGGTTTTCGCCCGGAAATAGGGGTCTGCGACGGCGACGTCGCCCCGCTGAACGAAACAGCCGCTCATGACCGCGACGATCGCGGCGTCGTCGCCGTATTTTTCCCGGATCTTTTTCGCCAGATACGCGTGGCCGTTGTGGAACGGATTGAATTCTGCCGTCACGGCAACGGTTTTCATCGCGCGTCTCCTTTCCTTGGGATCGAACGGTTTTCGACTATTTTGACCGATTTTTCGTTTCGTACTTGAAAAACGGAGATCAATCGTTTATAATAGGTATGATTTTGATTTATCGGAGGAAACCTATGAACGTACTTGTCATCAACGCCGGGAGCAGTTCGCTGAAATACCAACTGTTCGACACGGCAACCAACGACGTCAGAGCGAAGGGGAACTGCGAGCGCATCGGCATCGACGGCCGGATCGTCCACAAGATCCCGGGAAAAGAGGATTACGTCAAAGAGATCCCGATGCCGAACCACTCGGTCGCGACGCGCGTCCTCGTCGAAACGCTGACCGATCCCGTACTCGGCTGCCTGAAGAGCATGTCCGAGATCGAGGCGGTGGGACACCGCATCGTCCACGGCGGTCCGTATTTTTCGGAGTCGGTGCTTCTGACGCAGGAAGTATACGACACGCTGGACAAAAAGTGCCGCGATCTCGCGCCGCTCCATACCGGGGCGCATCTGCAGGGAATCCGCGGCTGCCTTGACGTGATGCCCGACACGCCCCAGATTCTCGTGTTCGACACCGCGTTTCATCAGACGATGCCGCCCGAGGCGTTTATGTACGGGATCCCGTACAAGATGTACAAGGATTACGCCATCCGCCGCTACGGCGCCCACGGCACCTCGCACCGCTACGTTTCGGGAGAGATGATCAAACTGATGGGCGGGAAAGCCGAGGGCACGAAGATCGTGACCTGCCATCTCGGCAACGGTTCGTCGATCTCCGCCGTCAAGGACGGAAAGGTGATGGATACCTCGATGGGCTTTACGCCGCTTGCCGGCGTGATCATGGGGACCCGCTGCGGCGATATGGACCCCGCCGTCGTTCCGTTCATTATGAAGAAAACCGGGATGACCCCCGACGAGATGAGCGACTTTATGAACAAACAGTGCGGCTTCCAGGGGATCTCCGAGGTCTCGTCCGACTGCCGCGACTTGGAGGCGGCGATCGCCGCCGGCAACGAGCAGGCGAAACTCGCGATGGACATTCTCGGTTACCAGATCAAGCGCTTTATCGGCGCGTACGCCGCCGCCATGGGCGGGGTGGACGCCATCGTATTCACCGCCGGCATCGGCGAGAACACCGCCTCGATCCGCGAACGCGCCCTGACCGGACTGGATTTCCTCGGCGTCGATTTCGACCGCGAGGTAAACGACCGCACATTCGGCAGATCGGGCGTGACGAAACTCTCGACCGACAAGTCCCGCGTGCAGATCTACATGATCCCGACCAACGAGGAACTGATGATCGCCCGTGACGCCGAGCGCATCGCGAAATCGGCAAAATAAGAGGGAAGGACGGGCGCCTGCGGGCGTCCGTTTTTCTTTGTCCCGAGCCCCTTTGCCTATTATAACACACGCGAACGATTTTTGTCAATTTGTTCGCGAAAAAAACGCGATTTGCGGGGCGGATGGAAAAAAGACGGACGCCTTCGGTTTTTGTGTCGGTTTCTTGACAGATACTATAATTTGATGTATAATAATTTGGATAGAACGGTACGGGAGGTGATCGGATGCTGAAGATCGGTCTTGCCGGCGGGAGCGGCAGCGGAAAGGGGCGCGTTTCGGCGCTTCTTGCGCTTGCGGGGATCCCGTCTTTCGACTGCGACGCGGTTTATCACGAACTGATCTCCCGCGACGGGACCCTCTCCCGCGAACTCGCCGACGCATTCGGTGACGAGATCCTTTCGCGTGCGGGCGGCGTTGACCGCGCCGCGCTGAGAGAAGCCGCCTTTCACGATCCCGAAAAACGGGCTCGCCTGAACGCGATCACGCATCGGCACGTTCTCCGTGAACTCCGCGAATGGGTAGACAGGGCGGAAAAACAGGGCGTTACAGCCGTCGTCGTCGACGCGCCGCTCCTCTTTGAAAGCGGGTTCGATCGGGAATGCGATCTGACGGTTGCGGTGACGGCGCCGGTTGATCTCCGGGTCGAACGCATCGTGCGGCGGGACGGGATCACACCCGACGCGGCGAGGGAACGCGTCGCCGCGCAGATCTCCGACGCGGATCTTTCGCGCCGCGCAGATCTTGTCATCGAGAACGGCGGCGATCAAGCGCACTTATCCCTCGAAGTTTCGCGCATCCTCAAAATCATTAACGAAAGAAGGAAATAAAGATGGCAAAAACCGAAAAAACCAAGGGTCAGATCCTCTCCGACGAACTGCTCTCCAAAAAGGAAAATATCTTTGAAAAGCAGGCCGAGAAGACCAAGGCGATCTTCGACTACGCAGAAGGGTACAAGACCTTCCTCGACGGGGCGAAGACCGAGCGCGAAGCGGTCGTCGAACTGATCGCGATGGCGAAGCAGAACGGCTTTTCGGAATGGAACCTCGGCGAACCCGTGAAACGCGGCGGGGCGTACTATTATAACAACAGAGGCAAGAATCTGTTTCTTTTCCGCGTGGGCAGCGAGGATATCGCATGCGACGGCGTCCGCATCATGGCGGCGCATATCGATTCGCCCCGGCTCGATCTCAAGCAGAACCCGGTCTACGAAGATGCGGGAATGTGCTTCTTCAAGACCCACTACTACGGCGGGATCAAGAAGTATCAATGGACGGCGATCCCGCTTGCTCTGCACGGCGTCGTGGTCCTCGAGAACGGAGAAGAGGTGACCGTCAAGGTCGGCGAGGACGACGGCGACCCCGTCTTCTATATCAACGACCTGCTCCCGCATCTGGCGCAGGAACAGGTCACGAAGCCGCTCGGTACGGCGATCCCGGGTGAAAAACTGAACCTGCTGGTCGGCGGGCTGCCTTTTGCCGACGAAAACGTGTCGGACAAGATCAAACTGAACGTGCTCGCGATCCTGAACGAGAAATACGGGATCAAAGAGGACGATTTCATCAGCGCCGAGATCTCCGCCGTCCCCGCGTTCAAAGCCCGCGACGTCGGGTTTGATCGCGCGTTTATCGGCGCCTACGGTCACGACGACCGCGTGTGCGCCTATCCGATCGCGACGGCGATCTTCGGAACCGACGACAGAAAACACACGACGCTGGTGATCCTCGCCGATAAGGAAGAGGTCGGCAGCGACGGAAATACCGGTATGAACTCAAGGATCCTCTGCGACGTGATCGACGCGATCTCGCGCTCCCTCGGCGCCGATCCGATCCGGGTGCGCGCCAACTCGATGTGTCTCTCCGCCGACGTGACGGCGGCGTACGACCCGAACTTCCCGGACGTTTACGAACAAAAGAACAGTTCGATGATCTCCTGCGGAACGGCGATGTGCAAATACACCGGCGCGCGCGGGAAATCCTCGACCAACGACGCGTCCGCCGAGTTCGTCGGGAAAGTGCGTAAGATCTTCAAGGATAACGGCGTCGCCTTCCAGACCTCCGAACTCGGCAAGATCGATCTCGGCGGGGGAGGAACCGTCGCGAAGTTCATTTCGTACCTGAATATCGACACGGTCGACGTCGGCGTCCCCGTGATCTCGATGCACGCCCCCTACGAGGTTGTCTCGAAAGCCGACCTGTATTCGACCTACGAGGCGTTTTGCGCCTTCTGCAAGGCATGACAAACAAACTGGCGCGGGCGCTGGATCGGTATCGGGAGATCGAAACGATCCTTTCGTCCGGCGGGGTCGCAAACGACCTCGAGACCTACGCCGAGCTGATGAAGGAGTACCGCTCTCTGTCTCAAATAGCGGAGAAATCCGCACTATATTTTAAGGCAGAAAATGAAATCCGCGATTTGAAAGTCCTTTTGGATTCGGAACGGGATCCGGAACTCAAAGCGTTGTGCGAAGCCGAACTCCGGGACGCGCAAACTCGCTTTGAAACCCTCGGCGCAAAGATCCGCACGCTGCTGCTTCCGCGCGATCCCGACGACGACCGCAACGTGATCCTCGAGATCCGGGCGGGGGCAGGCGGCGAGGAAGCGGCGCTGTTTGCAGCCGATCTCTTCCGTATGTATTCGATGTACGCCGAACGGAACGGTTTTGCGATCGAACTGCTCTCCGAAAACCGAACCGAACTCGGAGGTTACCGCCAACTCTCGGCTTTGCTTTCGGGAAACGGCGCTTTCTCCCGGTTCCGCTACGAGAGCGGCGTTCACCGCGTGCAGCGCGTTCCCGTGACCGAATCGCAGGGAAGGATCCAGACCTCGACCGTGACGGTCGCGGTTCTTCCCGAGGCGCAGGAGGTTGAAGTCGACCTGAATCCATCCGACGTGAAAATGGAGTCCTGCAAGAGCAGCGGCGCGGGCGGACAGCATATCAATAAGACCGAATCCGCCGTCCGTCTGACCCATCTTCCGACCGGGATCGTCGTCGAGTGTCAGGAGGAACGAAGCCAGTATAAGAACCGCGACAAGGCGATGAAACTCCTGTCGTCCAAACTCTACGAGATCAAGCGGAGAGAACGCGACGACGCCCTTGCCGCCGACCGGAAAAAGCAGGTCGGGACGGGTGACCGCAGCGAGAAGATCCGCACCTATAATTTCCCGCAGGGACGCGTGACCGACCACCGGATCGGGTTTACGATCTACACGATCGAATCCTTTATGAACGGGGAGATCGGCGATCTGATCGACGCGCTCAGGCTTCACGACGCGGAAGAACGGCTCGCGGGAGAATCGAAAGACTGACGGGAAGAGAATATGAAGACCGAATACGTAGAACGCCCCGACCTGCAAAGCGATGCGGGAAGGCGAGAGATTGAACGCGCGGGCGAGATCATCCGGCGCGGCGGGCTGGTCGTTTTTCCGACCGAGACGGTTTTCGGGCTCGGGGGAAACGGGCTTGACGCCGAAGCGGCGGCAAAGATCTACGCCGCGAAGGGAAGACCGTCCGATAATCCCCTGATCATTCATATTGCCGAGCCGTCTGACGCCAAAAAATACACCGAGACGACCGACCTGTTCGATCGCCTCGCCCTTCGGTTTATGCCGGGGCCCCTGACGGTGGTCCTTCCGGCGAAACCGATCGTTCCCAAGACCGTGACGGCAGGGCTTCCGACCGTCGCCGTCCGCTGTCCTTCGCACCCCGTCGCGCACGCCCTGATCGCCGCCGCGGGAGTACCGATCGCGGCGCCGTCGGCGAACCTTTCGGGTTCTCCCTCTCCGACGACCTTTTCTCACGTCAGGGAGGATCTGGACGGGCGGGTGGATATGATCCTCGGCGGCGAGTGCGAGATCGGGGTCGAATCGACCATCGTCCGACTCGATTCTCCGTCGTCCCTGACGCTCCTTCGTCCGGGTGGGATCACGCCCGAACAACTCGGCGAATTTGCGCGCGTCACGCTGTCCGACGCGGTTTTAAACAAACTGAAAGAGGGCGAGACGGTCCAGTCGCCCGGGATGAAATACAAGCACTACGCCCCGAAAACGCCTCTGTTTCTTTTGCGCGGAGATCTGCAAAGCAGGATCGCTTACTTATCCCGCCAAACGGGGCGATTCGCCGTTCTTGCCGGAGGGGAGGAGATCGAAGCGCTCAGCCGACATCCCGCGTCCCCCGTCCTCTTCGACTTCGGGGACGATCCCGCGATTCGGCTGCACCGTCTGTTTTTTCTGTTGCGCGAAGCCGACAAGGCGGGGTGCGAACGTATCTACGCCGCGCTTCCCGAAACCGAGGGGCTGTCTCTTGCGCTCTACAACCGTTTGATCCGCGCGGCGGGCTATCAGATCATCGAAACGAACTGACTTTTTGAAAGGAGGAGAACGGCATGGCAAAGAAAAAGGGCGTCGCTCCTGTTTTGCCGATCGAGGCGGAGATCCGTCCGCAGCCGATCGTCGAGACCATCGAAACCAACTATATGCCCTACGCCATGAGCGTCATCGTCTCCCGCGCCCTGCCCGAGATCGACGGGTTCAAGCCCTCGCACCGCAAACTCCTCTATACGATGTACGAAATGGGGCTTCTGAATAAGCCCCGGACCAAGAGCGCGAACGTGGTGGGGCAGACCATGCACCTGAACCCGCACGGCGACGCCGCGATCTACGAGACGCTGGTCCGCCTGACGCGGGGGCACGGCGCGCTTCTGCATCCCTTCATCGACTCGAAGGGAAGTTTCGGAAAACAGTACAGCCGCGATATGGCGTACGCCGCCTCGCGGTATACCGAGGTCCGGCTCGATCCCTTCTGCGCCGAACTCTTCGACGGGATCGAAAAGAACAGCGTCGATTTCATCCCCAACTACGACAATACGACGAAAGAGCCCGTCCTGCTCCCGACAACCTTTCCGAACATCCTCGTGTCTCCAAACCTCGGGATCGCCGTCGGTATGGCTTGTTCGATCTGTTCCTTCAACCTCGGCGAGGTCTGCGACGGAACGGTCGCGCTTCTGAAGAATCCCGACTGTCCGACCGACCGTCTTCTCGACCTGATCAAGGCGCCCGATTTTTCGGGCGGCGGACGATTGGTCTATTCGCGCGAGAAGATGCGCGAACTCTACGAGACCGGGGTCGGTCCCATCCGGCTCCGCGCGAAATACTCCTTTGACGAAAAGGAGAACTGTATCGACGTTCTCGAGATCCCGTACTCCACCTCGATCGAGGCGATCATGAAGAAGATCACCGACCTGATCAAAGAGGGGAAACTCCGCGAGATCACCGACGTCCGCGACGCGATCGACCTGAACGGTTTTCGCCTGACGATCGACGTGCGGAAGGGGACCGACCCGAACCGTCTGATGGAGAAACTCTATCTTCTGACGCCGCTTGAAGATACCTTCGACTGCAATTTCAATATTCTTCTGAACGGTCG
>CAMJDE010000086.1 GCA_946404295.1 uncultured Clostridia bacterium
GCTTGATCACAGCACCTCGCTCCTTCCCCTTGCGGTAAAACCTTTTTCAGCCGCGGCAACAGATACGTCCCGAGCAGTCCGACTGCAAGCCCCGCGACCGCCCCCGCAAGGATCAGCCACGGGGAGAGAACCAGCACCCGACGCGTCCCGAGCGCGAGGATCGCGACGACGATCTGCCCGAGGTTATGACACACGCCCCCGAGGACGCTGACCCCGGTCAGTCCGAAAAAGCGAAGGCGGAAAACGAGCGCCATCACGGCAAAACTGACGACGCCCCCCGCAAGGGAATAGAGGAACGAGACGGGCGAACCGAAAAGCAGCGCCGAGAGCACGATCCGCAAGAGCGACACGCAGGCGGCGGTCGGCGCGCCGAGCGAAGGAAGCAGGAGCAGGGGGATCAGGTTGGCAAGTCCGATCTTCATCCCCGGGATCGGCATCGGGATAAAACTCTCAAGATACGAGAAGAGGAGCGACAGCGCGCAGAGAACGGCGGAGACGGCGACGCGCCGGGCGGGGGAGACACGGCTTTGCATCACGGATCCCTCCTTTCCAGAACGATCAGGAGGCGGTGCGGCGCGCAGGAGATAAAATCGACGTCGGCGGAGTCGGGCGAAAGCGTCCCGTGTCGGACGCAGATCTGGTTTTTGCAATCGGCGGATTCGACCCGGACGGCGCCCCCCTCGATCACGACGCGGTTGACCCCCTCCTCGCACTCGAAAAGATACTCGGTATCGTGTTCGAGCGGGAGCCGCGCGACGACGTTCCCGCGGTAGGAGATCACGGCGTCCCACTCGCCCTCACCGTTTCCGCGAAGCAGGAACAGGACGAGAAAGAGCGCGCCGGAAAGAAGCAAAAGCGAGAGAAAGAGAACGGCGTCGCGCCGCCAAAACCGCTTCACGATCCGCCTCCTTCGTCAAACGCCCCGACGGCGAAGGTTGTGCCGTCGTCGGCGATCCAGAGCGCCGAAACAGGGGCTGAAACGCCCGAAAGGAGCGAAACCCCCTCTTCGTACCCCAGCAAAAACAGGGCGGTCGAGAGAACGTCGGCGACCCCCGCGTCGGCGGTCAGAACCGAAACGGACGTCCAGCCGAGGGCGGCGGGCGCGTTCGTGTCGGGGTCGACGATGTGGTGATAGCGCACGCCGTCAACGGTGTAGTAGCGTTGGTAAGAGCCGCTCGTCGCGAGGGCGACAGAGCCGTCCCGCGCGACGCTGCGAACCGTCCCCTCGCCGTTCGGATCGCGCACCGAGAGTTCCCACGGTTCCCCCGACGCCGAGCCCGAGGTGCGGAGGTTGCCGCCGACGTTGGCGGCGAAATCGGTATAGCCGAGCGTCTCCAGTTCAAAGCAGATCTTTTCGGTCGCGTAGCCCTTGGCGAAGGCGCCGACGTCGACCGACGAGCCGAAAACGGGCAGAAACGCCGTCCCCGCGTCCCGGTCGATCAGAAGCGTCGCCCGCCGGGCGATTTCCCCCGCTTCGGCGAGTTCTTCGTCGGTCGGGATCCGGGCGTGTTCGGGATCGTCGAGCCCCGCTTCCCGACAGGCGTGCCAGAGCGAGAGCACCGACCCGAGCAAGAGGTCGACCCGCCCCCCGGTCTCCTCGCGCATCGCGAGTCCGTATTCGAGCAGGTCGAGGAGAGACGCGTCGAGCGCGACGGGTTCGATCCCCGCCGCACGGTTCAGCGTCCGCAGATTGTTCAGTCCGTCGTATTCGTAATAAATATCGGCAAGTTGGTCCCAGGCGAACAGTTCGCTCTCAAACCGATCGAAAAACGCGGCGGCGTCGGACGCGTTCCGGGTATAGATCACAAGCTGCGTCCCGGTGTCGAAGGGACCGTCGATCACCTTCGTGTAGCGCTTCGCGGGGAAGCGGGCGCAGGAAGAAAGGAGCGGAACAAGACAGAACAGCAGAACGAGCGCGACCGAAAGCGCCGCCCGTCCGAATACCGACCTACGCGTCATCGTTTCCCCTCCTTTTTTCTTTATTATACTCCGCCGAAGAAATAATTGCAAGAGCGCTTTGCCCCGCTTTTCCCCTTTTTTTACTGCCGAAAACAAGGGGGGAGTTTCAAATAAACAAGAGAAATCGGGAAAAAATCGCGCTTTCCCCTTGACTTTCACGCCCTTGGTTATTATAATAGATACGATATATATCTTTTTCAAGGGATACATTTCCCGAGGAGGACAGACATGGCAGAATGGAAAACCGCAAGTCAGACCGAGTTCCCGCCCGCTCTCGCGAAACGGTTGAACACCTTTTTCGACCGTCTTGCAGAGTGCTATCCCGACCGAGTGGTCATTCACTTCAACCGGGACCACAAGAAACTGGCGGAGAGGGGGACCGAACTCCGGCGGCTCGCGGGATACGGGGACGATAACGACAAATTCTTCTCCGACTTCGGCTTTACCTACGTCAACGCCCTGAAACAGAAAACCGACTCGCACGGCACCTACGAGGATCTGGTCGCGCGCCTGAAAGCCGCGTTCCCCGACGGGATCGTCTGCCTGTATCAGGCGGCGGAGTTCCGCGACGACCTGTCCTACTTTGCCCGCAAGAAGATGCGGACGGCAAAGCAGATTCTGAAGAACGCCGGCGTTCTTCGCGCGCGCCGTCCCGACGAGGTGATCCGCCCCGAGGACGACACCGACGATTTCGACGCGCCCGTCCCCGAAAAAGCGCCCGCCAAGGCGCCCGCCCCGGTCGAAGAGCCGGTCGCGACCGAAGAGCCGACCGTTGAAACGGTCGCCGAAGAGGTTGCCGAAACGCCCGCCGAAGAGGTCACCGAAGGAGTTACCGTCGAAGCGGCTCCCGCGGAGCCCGTCGCAGAGGAAGTGCCCGCCGAAGAAGTTGTCGAAGAAGCGCCCGCTGCCGAAGAGCCGGTCGCCGAAGAGGAAGCCGAAGCGGTCGAAGCGACCCCCGCGCCGCAAGCCGACGCCCCGGTCGTCCGCGACGACGGGACGATCCCCACCCTCGACGAGGAGAGCGACGAAAAGACGCCCTACGCCGAGAGTTCGATCTACGGCGACGATCTGCGCTACGCGCACGTCGGCGACTTCGAGTTTGAACTGACCAAGGACGGCAAGGGCTACAGTCTGACCTACTATATGGGCGCCAGCCGCACCGTCACCGTCCCCTCGGTCTGCAACGGCCTGCCCGTGACCGAGATCGGACCCAGCGCCTTCCGCAGCATCAACAACGTCGCTGTTCTGCAGATCGAGCGACTGATCCTTCCGAAACAACTGAAAGCCATTCGCTGCGTCTTCCGCGATTCGCCGCGCATCCGCAAGGTCGTTTTCCCCGACACGCTCGAATACGTGGAACCCGACGCCTTCATCTACACCGACTGGGGTATGGACGACGGCAAGGAGATGACGGTCGAGGGCGCGGGGCTTCTGCTCCGGGTGCATCCGCATCCCGACGACAACGGCGTTCTGCGGGTCCCCGACGGGGTGCGCAACGTCTGCTGCAGTTTCCCGGCGGACGAAATGGAGCGCGTCAAGACGGTCATTCTGCCCGACTCGGTCGAGTTGATCGGTATGAACGCTTTTCGCGGGTGCGACCGGATCGAGATGATCCGGATGGGCAACCGCGTGACCTCGATCGGCGCGGGCGCCTTCTACGGCGACCTGTCGCTCTCGACCATCTCGCTGCCCAACTCGCTCCGTTCGATCGGCGACTTCGCTTTCTACAACTGCCGGTCGCTGCCCGATCTCCTGATCCCCGATTCGGTTAAGACCGTCGGACAGAACCTGTTCGTCACGATGCGGCGCGACTTTATGATCTCGATCCCCGAGCATCTTGCCCCCGCTTTCGTGGACTGCAAGTACGCGACCCACGTCCGGCAGCCCGGTGAGGAGGGCGACCTCTTCGCCTCCTGCCGTCTGCGTTTCGATTATCTCGCCGACGAGGACGCCTACCGTCTCGGCGCCTGCATCCTCGACGCCCCGACGGTGAAGATCCCCGCCGAATACCGCGGGAAACCCGTCGTCGCGGTGGGCACCAACGCCTTCCGCGGACTGTCGCAGTTGACGACGGTCGTGCTGCCCGACACCGTGACCCGCCTGCACTCCTGCGCCTTCCACGATTGCCCGAAACTCTCGGCGCTCGAGATGCCCGGGGTCGAGCGGATCGATTCGTTCGCCTTCGACCACCTCGACGCGCTCGAGACGCTGACCGTTCCGGTCACCTGCGTTTCGGTCGGTTACGGCGGGATCGTGCGCGGCTGCGATAACCTGCGCCGCATCTTCCTGCACGAGGGTCGTTCCGCTCTGAAAAAGACGCTCGAAAGCCGCCTGCTCGGCAGCGAGATCGAACTCGTGACCGTCCCGCGCGAGCCCGGCACCAACGAGGTCTACCGTCTGCTCCGCGACGGCTCGGGCTACGAAGTCCTGCTCGGCTTCCCGGTCGGCGACTCGATCTCGGTCCCCGCGAGTTACCGCGGTAAACCCGTCAAGCGCGTCGGTCCCTACGCCTACGCCGACGGGTACGCGGTCGCCGATATCATCCTTCCCGAAATGCTCGAGGAGATCGGCGACTCGGCGTTCCGCTACGTCTCGGGTCCGATCTCGGTGACCATCCCCGACTCGGTCCGCGTGATCGAGGGCTACGCCTTCGCCGCCGGAACGCTTGCCGAGGTCAAGTTCGGTTCGGGTCTCACGTCGATCGGCGAACACGCCTTCGACCGCTGCCGTCTCGTTTCGCTGATCCTGCCCGCCGGTGTCACGGAGGTCGCGCCGACCGCCTTTGACGACAACCGTCATCTGTCGGTCATTCTCGCGCCGACCGCCCTCGTCCCGACCATTCGTCCGAGCCGCTTTGAAAAGACGGCGAAGGGCTTTGAGGCGGTGCCGATGTCGGTGCGCGTGTTCTCGGTGACCGAGATCACCGAGGACAAGAAAGAGGAAGAACTGAAAAACGCCCACTTCGAGATGGTCGAGAACTCCGACGGACGGAGCTACACGGTGCGCGCCTTTATTCGCGGCGCCCTCACCGACGTCGAGGTTCCCGCCGAGTTCCGCGATCTGCCGGTCTCGGCGATCGGCGAACGCGCCTTCTACGATTGCCGCGGACTGAAATCGGTCGTGCTGCCCGACACCGTGCAGGTGATCGGCGACGAGGCGTTCTCGCGCTGCATCGACCTGAACGTCCTGACGCTCGGAAACGGCGTCGTCCGGATCGGCAAGAGCGCCTTCTACCGCACCGCGATCGAAACGCTGACCATTCCCGACACGATCGAGGAGATCGGCAAGTTCGCCGTCCTCTCCTGCACCGCCCTGAAAACGGTCTACGTCCCGTCCCACGTCGCGACGGCGTTCTCGCACACCGACCTTGACGTCGTCACCCACGACGTCCTGAACCGCGCGAAGTTCGACCGCGAGCGGCTCGACGCGATCCGCGCCACCGCCGAGAAGGGACAGGGAAGCGCGCCCGACGCGTCCGAGAACGAGGGAGACGCCGCCGCGCGCATCGCCGACGACGAGATCGAGCGCCGCGATAAAGAGGACGCCGAGCGCCGCCGCGACATCGAGCGCGAAGCGCTGCTCCGCGAACTCCAGAACCAGAACGAGACCCTCCGCAACAACTCGGGGCTCCGCCTGATCGTTTCGTCCAAGGCGCGCGCCCTGCGCCATCAGGCGCGCGACCGCATCGCCGAGATCGAACGCGCCCTGAAGGAAATGTGATCCACGGGCGACGGTTTTCCGCCGCCCCCGCGCATAATCCGGCCCTACCCGCGCCATACTGAAAACACAGGAGGAAAAAAACCGATGCCCGAACTGAACGACGCTACCTTTGAGGCGGCGATCGCCGCCGCCCCCCTCGCCGTGGTCGACTTCTTTGCGACCTGGTGCGGACCCTGCAAGATGCTCGCCCCGATCCTTGAAAGCGTGGAGAAGGAAACCGAGGACGTCGCCTTTTTCCGCGTCGACGTCGACGCGGCGCCCGATACCGCGCGCCGTTTCGGGATCATGAGTATTCCGACGCTCGTCTTTCTCAAAGACGGGGAGGAAGTCGCCCGCACGGTCGGGGTGCAGCGCAAGCCCGAACTCCTCGCCAAGATCGAGGAACTGAAGGCGCGCTGACGCGCGCTGAATAGGCGAAACGCCGGGGGAAACCCCGGCGTTTCGCGCGATATGTTGCGCCAAAGAGCGCAACGCGATATGTCCGCAGACGCGGACGCGATATACGTAGTGCCGAGGGCACTACGCGCGATATGCCGCCCGTGCTTTTTCACGGGCGGCGTTATAGAAATCCCTCGACGAGGATCTTCACCCCGATCAGAACGAGCAGGACGCCGCCCGCGAGTTCGGCTTTGCTTTTCGACTTTGCGCCGAAGATGGCGCCGATCCCAAGCCCCACCGACGAGAGGGCGGCGGTCGTCACGCCGATCAGGCACGCGGCTTTCGCGATCGACACGTTCCCCATCACCCCGAACGAGATCCCGACGGCGAGGGCGTCGATACTGGTCGCCACGGCGAGCAGAAAGAGCGAGAGCGCGCCGCGCCGCTCGGTCGCCTCTACCTTCGCCGTCCCGTCCTTGCCCGCCGCGGGGGCGTCCTGCGCGCGCGAAAGCCCCTCGCGGATCATATTCGCGCCGATCAGACACAGGATCAGGCAGGCGAGGATATGATCCACCCCGTCGACGTGCCGCCCGAACTCCGCGCCGAGCCGATAGCCGAGAAGCGGCATCAGCGCCTGAAACCCGCCGAACCAAAGCGCGACGGAAAGGTAGTCCCCCGGGCGGGGCCGCCCGAGCGAGAGCCCGCGGCAGACCGCCACGGCGAACGCGTCCATCGACAGCCCGACCCCGATCAAGAATACGGCAAGCATAGGCGTTCCCCTCCTTTTCCCCGATTATACCACGCCGGGCGGGCGGTTTTTCGCGAATTACGACGGATCGAAACCCGTTTTTCGATTGACAAGCGGGGAAAAACGTGCTATCCTATTCGCGTAAAAGAAAAAGGAGAACGCCCATGCAAGAACCGATTATCCGTCCCGCCCGGGAGGGCGATATTCCGCGCGTCGGGGAACTGCTCCGGCAGGTAAACGAGGTGCATCACACGATCCGCCCCGACCTGTTCAAAGCGGGCGCGCGCAAATATCGCGACGACGAGTTGCGGGTCATTTTCCGCGATCCCGAGACGCCCGTTTTCGTCTGCGAGGACGGGGGCGTGGTCGTCGGCTACGCCTTCTGCGTCGTGCAGATACACGAGAACGACAACAACCTCGTCGACGGCAAAACGCTCTACCTCGACGATCTCTGCGTCGACGGGGCGGCGCGCGGGCGGGGGATCGGCACCGCTCTCTACCGGTTCGTTCTCGACTACGCAAAACGGATCGGCTGTCACAACGTCACCCTGAACGTCTGGGAGGGCAACGACGCCGCCTTCGCCTTTTACCGCAAGTGCGGGATGAAAGTGCAGAAAACCGGAATGGAAACGGTTTTGGAGTAAAGATAC
>CAMJDE010000087.1 GCA_946404295.1 uncultured Clostridia bacterium
AAATTGATCGCTTGTCTGTTGTCGATCCTGATCCCTTTGTCGACGCCCGTCGCCGCGCCCCCTGCGACGCAACCTGCCGTCACTCAGAGCACGGCTCTTCGGTGGTACGTGAAGCGAAACGCGGAGCACCGTGTCCCCGAACTACCCTCGGAGTTTTCGTCTCTTGCCGATTACGACGGCTACTACGCCGACCTGAACCATCCGGGGGAAAAGGTGCTTTACCTGACCTTTGACGCCGGGTACGAGAACGGGAACGTCGAAAAGATCCTCGACACGTTAAAAGAGAAGAACGTCCCCGGGGCGTTCTTTATCCTCTCGCATTTTCTGACGGCAAACCAACCGCTCGTCGAACGGATGCTCGCGGAGGGGCACGCCGTCTGCAATCATACGGCGCGGCATCACGATATGGCGCGCGCCACCGACGGGGAAATGCGGCGGGAATTATGCGATCTTGAAACATTGTTCCGGGAAAAGACGGGCAGAGAGATCGCGAAATACTACCGACCGCCCGAAGGATCGTTCAAATGGGAGAACCTCGCCGTCGCGAAGGAACTCGGTTACGCAACCGTTTTCTGGAGTTTCGCCTACGCCGACTGGGCAAACGACAGGCAGCCGTCGCCCGACGCCGCCGTCAAAAAGATCCGCGACAATATCCACCCCGGCGCGGTGCTGCTTCTGCACCCGACGTCCGAAACCAACGCGAAGATCCTGCCGTATCTGATCGATCTGCTTCAAAACGAGGGCTATCGGTTCGGCACGCTCGACGATCTGACAGGGAGACGGGAGAAATGAAAGCGTCGGTCGCACGGTTTTTCGCTTTGTTCCTTTGCGTTTCGCTTCTGTTTCCCGGGGTGATCGTCCGCGCCGCGAGAGCAGGCGAACCCGCGCGGGCGCCGCGGGTCGCGCTGACCTTTGACGACGGGCCGCATCCGGGACGGACGAAGCGGATCCTTGCGCTGCTCGACCGCTATGCGGTCAAGGCGACCTTTTTCATCCTCGGATGCAACGCGGAATACTATCCCGAGCCCCTGCAAATGGCGGTCGAGGGGGGGCACGAGATCGAGGATCACTCGTTTGACCACAAGACGAAGGGGAAGAGCGTCGAAGAACTGGAAAACAGCATTGCCAAAACGGCTGCCATCATCGAGCGCGCGTCGGGAAGATCGCCCCGGTATTTCCGCCCGCCCGAGGGAAAAAGCACGCTCGAACTTGACCGGGCGCTCGAAGCACTCGGTTACGACGCGGTCTTTTGGACGGTCGATTCGCGCGATTGGACGGGGAAGCCCGCCGACGCGATCGCGCGCGACGTCCTGAAAACCGTCCGAGACGGGGATATCCTTCTCTTCCACGACTATACCTGTCCCGGCGAGAACACGCTGCACGCGCTTGAGAAGATCATTCCGGAGCTGCTCTCGCGCGGCTATCGTTTCGTCACGGTCGAGGAGATGTTCTCAGTTTCCAAAAACTGATCGGAGGGCGCCGTTCGGCGCCCTCCGGCGAGTTTCAGGTTTCGGTTTCAGCGGTCTTTGGCGCGTCGTCCTCGGGTTCTCCGTCGCTTTGCTCCGCTTGCAGCGGGTCAATCATGATCTCCTTGATCTTGTAGTAGGCGGCGTAGGTCCCCATAAACCGCACGTTCGAGAAAAGGATCATCAGGGGCATCGCGATCCCGAGGAAAATGAAGAATCCGCCCAGACCGAAGAGGAACATAATATTGAGGAATACGTAAACGAGCGTTCCGAGGAGCGCGAGGATATTCCGTTTCAGTCCGAGGATCGAGAAGATCAGAGAGTTCTTCAACAGTTTGCGGATCGAGAGATCGAAGGTCACGATCTGCAGATACAGGTAGTAGCGCATAAAGATATAGAGCATGGTGATCCCGACGGTCGTCCAGAGCAGGAAGTAGTCGAAGACCCGCGACGCGCCGGTGAACAGGTAGTAGAGATCGAAGCCGAGCAGCGCGAGGATCAGGAAATCGAACACGCCGACGATCATCCCCTGTTTCCAGTTGCGCTTGATCGCGTAGAGAAAATCAGAGTAGGGAAAGACCGGGTCGCCCATCACGATCCCGCGCGTGACGTAAGCGGCGCCGACGTTGACGAACCCGAAAGTAAAGATCGTCAGCCCGGAAAGACCGAGGAAGAAATAGGTCCAGAAGGTCGGCGCGCGTTCCGCCGTCTGGAGTCCGTCGACGGCGAAGATCACGAGTTCGGCGGGGGTCGACGCCGCCTGTCCCGCGGTCTCGGCGCGCAGGAGGGGGAAGAGATCGGACGCCGGCGCGGAGTAAGCGGTCGAGACCGTCCCCGAGAGCGCGAGGATCGCGAAGATCAGCGGGAGGCACCCGAGGACCATCATAATATTGACCGAGAAAAGTTTTCCGAAGTTGTCGCGATAGAGACGGAAGAACCGTTTCAGTCCGGTTCCTTCGTTTGCCGCCTGCTCCTTTGAGACGCCCTTGCCTTCGCGTTGGCTGTCGAAGAGGCGAAACTTCTTTTTCTTTTTCGGTTCGTTTTGATCGTCGTTATAACCGTTCAAGACAAATCTCCTTTGCCCATCGTTTTCTATCCTATTATACAGCAAGACGCGGGAAAGTGCAAGACGCTTGCCGCAATTCAAGAATATTTTACAAAACGCGCTTGCCATTCGGACCAAACTATGATAGAATAAAGAAAAAACCGAAGGAGGGGCGGACTATGTTCCGGGCGGGATGGCTCTCCAACCTATTCAAACGGATCCCGGATCTTTCGACCGAGCGTCTGCTCCTTCGGAAGATACGGCTGAACGACGCGCCCGATATGTTCGAGTACTCGAAGGATCCCGAGGTCACCAAATACCTGCTCTGGGATCCGCATCCGAACGTCGAGCATACGCGCAACTACATTGATTATCTCCAGGATCGCTACCGCGACGGCAAATACTACGATTGGGCTGTGATCTTAAAGAGCAGCGGCAAAATGATCGGCACCTGCGGCTTCTCCTCGATCTTGCCCGAGCATCGCTCCGCCGAGGTCGGCTACGTTCTGAACCCCGCCTTTCGCGGGCAGGGCATCGCGGGAGAGGCACTCTCCGCGGTGCTCGATTTCGCCTTCCGCAAGATGGCGCTCAACCGCGTCGAGGCAAAATGCGTTGCGGAAAACGCCTCGAGCGAACGCGTGATGCAGAAGGTCGGTATGACCTTCGAGGGAGTCGCGCGATCGGCGCTTCTCGTCAAGGGCGAGTTCAGAAACATCAAGATCTATTCGATGCTCCGTTCCGAGTACGTTCGGTTCAAGCAAAAGAGTTGACCGTTCTATCCCGTTTTTCCCACGCATACGTTTGAGTAAACGAACGCTTCGGAGGTGCGGGTGTGAAACGGTTTCTCTTTTTTCTTTTGGCTCTTTTTACGGTATTCTCCTGCGTGACGGTCTTTTCGTTCGCCTCGGACGACGAGAGTGAAGGCGACGTCGCGCAACCGACTTCGGCGGCGTTGGAGATCGACGCGCGCGGCGCGATCCTGATGGAGGCGACGACCGGGACCGTCCTCTTCGAGCAGAACGCCGACGAGGCGTTTCCACCGGCGTCTGTCACCAAGATTATGACGCTCCTTCTGGTTATGGAGGCGCTCGACGCGGGGCGCTTCACCCTCTCTGACCGCGTACCGGTCAGCGAACACGCCGCGTCGATGGGCGGCTCGCAGGTCTTTCTGTCGCCGGGCGAGACGCTCTCGGTCGAGGATATGATCAAATGCACCGTCATCAGTTCTGCAAACGACGCGGCGGTCGCGCTCGCCGAGTTCGTTTCGGGCAGCGAGGACGCCTTCGTTTCGGAAATGAACCGACGCGCCGGGGAACTCGGGATGCAAAACGCGCACTTCGAGAACGTGACGGGGCTGGACGACACGACGACCGATCACCGCTGCAGCGCGCGGGATATCGCCCTGATGTCGCGGGCACTGATCTCGCACAAGGATATCCTGAAATACAGTTCGACCTGGATGGACAGCATCCGGGACGGCGGTTTCACGCTCTCGAACACCAACCGTTTGATCCGATTCTATCCCGGCGCGACCGGATTGAAAACCGGATCGACCGCAAAGGCGAAGTTCTGCCTTTCCGCCACGGCGGAGCGGAACGGGATGACCCTGATCGCGGTCGTGATGGGGAGTCCGAGCCGCGATATCCGCAACGAGGAGACCAAGCGGATGCTCGACTACGGTTTCGCAAACTACGGTTTGTTTACGCGGTCGAAAACCGAGCTGCCGCCCGTCGGGACGCTCGGCGGCGACGCCGACGTCTGCCGCGTCGGGTACGAGGGGTTCTCGTCGGTCGTATCGCGCGGCGAAGAGAATAAAATCGAGACCGAGATCGAATTGCCCGAATCGCTGACCGCCCCGATCTCGGAGGGGGACGTCGTCGGGCGCGCGGTCTTTCGTTCGGGCGATCGCGCGGTCGGGGAAGTCCCGATCAAGGCGCTCGAGAGCGTCCCGAGGATCACGTTCCCCGCCCTGTTCAAAAAAATGCTCCGCGCGCTCGTCCTCGGTTGATCCGAGAGGCAAAATAAGCGCGAAAAATCAGGACGAAACCCGCCCTGATCTATTGCATTTTGCCGTCGGGTGATGTATAATGAAGACGTAAAAAAAGATTTGGAGGAAAAAATGTCTGTCAGAGTCAATACCGAATATCTTTCCGACTTTATCCGTGACGACGAGATCACCGCGCTGAAGCCCTATCTGCGCGCGGCGCAGAAGGAATTGCTCGAGGGCAAGGGCGCCGGCAACGACTATCTCGGGTGGGTCACGCTGCCCGAGGATTTCGACCGCGAGGAGTTTTCACGGATCAAGGCGGCTGCAAAACGGATCCAGAAGAGCTGCGATATCTTTCTCGTGCTCGGGATCGGCGGTTCCTATCTCGGCGCGCGCGCCGCGATCGAGTTCGTCAAATCCCCGCTCTACAACGCGCTCGATAAGGACACCCCGGATATCTACTTCGCGGGCAATAACCTGAGCCCGACGGCGCTTGTCGAATTGCTCTCGATCTGCCGGGGCAAGGATCTCTGCGTCAACGTCATCAGCAAATCGGGAACGACGACCGAAACCGCCGTCGCGTTCCGTATCTTCAAGGATCTGCTCGTCGAAAAATACGGCGAGGAGGGCGCGAAGAGCCGCATTTTCGCCACCACCGATAAGAAGCGCGGAACGCTGAAAGCGTTTGCCGACAAATCGGGCTACGAGACCTTCGTCGTTCCGGACAACGTCGGAGGGCGTTTCTCGGTTCTGACCGCCGTCGGGCTTCTCCCGATCGCGGTTGCCGGGATCGATATCGACGAACTGATGCAGGGCGCCCACGACGCCAAAGCGGCGCTCGTTTCCCCCTCTCTTAAAAAGAACGACGCGCTGAAATACGCCGCGATCCGCAATATCCTCTACCGCCGCGGAAAAACCGTCGAGGTGCTCGTCGGCTACGAACCCTATATGCTGATGCTGAACGAGTGGTGGAAGCAACTCTTCGGCGAAAGCGAGGGCAAGGACGGGAAGGGGATCCTGCCCGATTCGGTCATCTTTTCGACCGACCTTCATTCGCTCGGTCAGTATATCCAGGACGGACAACGGATGCTGTTCGAGACGGTCGTCTCGGTCAAGGATCCCGGCGCCTCCTACGAGATCCCCTATGATCCCGAAAACATCGATGGACTGAACTTCCTTGCGGGAAAGCAGTTTGACGAGGTGAACAAGACCGCGATGGTCGCCACGCTCCTCGCCCACACCGACGGCGGCGTGCCGAATACCGTGATCGAGGTCGCCGACCGCTCGCCGCGTTCGCTCGGTTATCTCTTCTATTTCTTCGAGTTTGCCTGCGCGATCTCGGGGTATCTGCTGGGGGTCAACCCCTTCAATCAGCCCGGCGTCGAGAGTTACAAAAAGAATATGTTCCGCCTGCTCGGCAAGCCCGGATACGAGAAACTTGAGATCAAACCGAAAAAGAGATCGTGAAGGAACTGTGAATAATTCGGTTTGCCCTTGTTTTTTTCCGAGAGATCGTGTATAATGGTATCGGAGAACAAAAAACGTTTTCAGGAGGTAACACAAAATGGTTCAATTGATCATCGGCGCCAGAGGATCCGGAAAGACCAAAAATCTGATCGAACGCGTCAACGACGCGGCGTCTGTCTCGAAGGGTTCGGTTGTTTGCGTCGAATACGGAAATACGCTGAACTTTGACGTGACCCACAAGGCGCGGCTGGTCGACACGACCGCTTTCGCCATCTCGAACGCCGACGCGCTCTACGGGTTCATCGCGGGGCTTGCCGCGAGCGATCACGACATTACCGACATTTTCGTCGACGCCGCCATGAAGATCTGCAACTACGATCTTGCCGCCGTCGAGTATCTTGTCGGAAAGGTCGCCAAACTTGCCGAGAACTACGAGTTCAATCTGATCATGACCATCTCGGCAAACCCGGACGATTGCTCCGAGACGCTTCGCAAATACATGTGATCTGCACAGGATTGCACCGCCTTTCATATCTTGATATCGGAGTTCGTTCGGGCTCCGATATCATTTTTTCAGGAGTGCAATATGGCTGAAAACAGAGGTATTTGCGGGCAGGCAGGCGGGCAGGGGCGCGAGACGGTCTGTATCGACACCTATCGGGTGCTCGACTCGTCGCGCGACCGGGACTGCTACGAGGACGTTCGGGTCTACCTGACCCCGTTCGGGCAGGAGATCATCAACGGCACCTGCAACGTGCGGGTGCGCGGGTGCGAGGTCGCGTGGTGCAACGTCGCCGTCGACCCGATCCAGTTCAACTGCGGATTCTATCAGTTGACCGTTCGTTACTACATCCTTCTCACGCTCGAGAGTTGTATGGGACAGGGAAGAGCGCAGGAGTTCAACGGGCTTGCCGTGCTCGAGAAACGGTCGGTCCTCTACGGCGGCGAGGGCGACGTGAAGGTCTACTCCAGCGGGGACAATTCCTCCGCCTGCAACTTCGATCCGCGCGACGCCGGGAACATTTCGCCCATCGGCGTCGTTGAGACGGTCGATCCGATCGCCCTCTCGGTCAAGGTCTGCGACCGGAACACGCTGAACGGGTGCTGCTTCTGCACCTGCGAGCAGATCCCGCGCGAACTCGCGTCCAACGCGGTCGGCGATCTCGTTGATCCCGAGGACGGCAACCGTCTCTTCGTTTCGCTCGGCATCTTCTCGGTCCTGCGGCTCCAGCGCCCGGCGCAGTTGCTCGTCAACGCGTCGGATTACAGCGTACCCGACAAGGAGAGCGTACCGGTCGAGGAGAGCGACCCCTGCAAACTCTTCCGCACGATGGCGTTCCCCTCGGGCGAATTCTCGGGGACCAACTGCGCGGGACAAAATCAGGGCGGCAATAGCCGTCCGACCTCCTCCGATCGCGGCGGATGCGGCTGTCGGGGGTAAGGACGAAAAAGGGGAGCGGAGAAAT
>CAMJDE010000088.1 GCA_946404295.1 uncultured Clostridia bacterium
ACCGGGAACGCGCTTGCGCGGTTCGGTGAGACGAGAGGCCCCCGCGAGGCATCGCGCGGCATTCTCTCTTCTGTCTCTTCCGCGCGGCGCAGGGGCGCAGGGGTCCCCCGCCGCATTTCACGTTCCGCAAACGATGGTTTGCGGAACATATCACGCGTAGGTGCCTTCGGCACCGCTGCATATCGCGTTGCGCCCGAGGCGCAACGTCTCACGCGGCGAGGGAGCGGGTCACTGCTCCCTCACCGCCACCACGTATCCCCCGGCATTGGTGCCGGAGACCGAAAAGACGGCGTTTTCGGGGAGCGCGAGGGTCGCCGTGCCGTCCTTTCCCGCCGGGACGAAGAAAACCGAATAGGTCAAGCCCGCCGTCTCGACCGACAGGGGGGCGGTTTGCGTTTTTTCAGTCAGGACGGAGAGATACGCCGCAAGGGACAGCGACGATTTCTGCATCGCGGAGGCGTGCGGGACCCCGACGTAGCGGAGCAAACCGCCGAGATCGTACGTAAAGCCGTAGGACGCGGCGTGAGAGCCCAGCCACGCCGCAAACGACTGGGCGAGCGGGTTGGACAGCGGAACGACCGTCATCCCGTCGCCCTGCGGAACGCAGAGCGAGAGCGTCAGGGCGTAACCGCTTCCCGCGGGATCGGCGCCGGGCGTTTTGCCTGCCGCCGTCTGAGCCGCGAAGTCCCGATAGCCCGACGTAACGCAGGGGACCGAGTAACTCGCGTTCCCGCCCGTATAGTCGAGGATCATCCGGTCGAGCTGCATTTCGACCACGGGGAAAAGGCGGATCGACGCCCCGCCGATCGCGTAGCCCGACGCGGCGTGCCACCCGGCGGGCAGGCACCCCGTGCCGCAGACAACCGAGTCTGCCGCGCTCTGCGGGTGGTTGGCGTCGTACAGCGCGAGCGGTCCCACCCCGACCCCCGAAAGCGTATGGGTCACGGTCGGGACGACCGCCGCCTCCCCGGGCGAATTTCCGCCCCGTCCCGCCGTGCGGCGCGGAACGAGCACGGCGATAAGGACCGCTACGATTACCGCGCCCGCCGCCGCCAACTGCCAGATCGGATTGTTCAGGATCCCGCGTCTTGCGTTTTCTTTCGTTTGCATTCCCTGCATACCCTTCTCCTTTTTTCGTCTTCTTTTCGGCTGTTCTCCCGGGGTTCGGGGGATCCCGACGGCGTCCCGTCCCGCTCCCCCGTTTTCGACAACGGATAAGAAAAGCGGGCGTCGAAAGACGCCCGTTTTTCGGGATTATCTTGGTTTGGACGCTTATTTGTCGGCGTCCTTCATCGAGAGGTTGTGTCTGCCCTTCTCGTCGGTCCCGAGGTACTTGACCCGGACCGAGTCGCCGACGTTCACGACGTCCTCGACGCGCTCGGTGCGCTTGTCCTGCAGCTTGGAAATGTGGACCATTCCCTCCTTGCCGGGCGCGTACTCGACGAACGCCCCGATCGGAATGATGCGGGTGACCGTCGCGTCGTAGGTCTCGCCGACCACCGGCTCGAACACGATCGCCTCGACGATCGCTTTCGCGCGGTCGATGCTCTCCTGCTTGACGGCGGAGATATAGACCGAACCGTCGTCCTCGATGTCGATCTTGGCGCCGGTATCGGCGACGATCTTCTGAATGACCTTACCGCCGCTGCCGATGACCTCGCGGATCTTGTCGGGATTGATCTTGATCGAGATCATCTTGGGAGCGTATTCCGAGACGGTCGCGCGCGGCGCGGGGATCGCCTTCAGGATCACTTCGTCGATGATATAATCTCTGCCCTTATGGGTCGTGGCGAGCGCCTCGCGGATGATCTCGGGGGTCAGACCGTCGATCTTCAGATCCATCTGGATCGAGGTGATGCCCTTGTGGGTGCCGGCGACCTTGAAGTCCATATCGCCGTAGAAGTCCTCAAGCCCCTGGATGTCGATCATGGTCGTCCAGCTGCCGTCGTCCTCGGTGATGAGCCCGCAGGAGATACCGGCGACCGGCGCCTTGATCGGAACGCCCGCGTCCATCAGGGCGAGGGTCGAGCCGCAGACCGACGCCTGGCTGGTCGAACCGTTCGAGGAAACGACCTCGGAGACCACGCGGATCGCGTAGGGGAACTCCTCGACCGAGGGAAGGACCGGGACGAGCGACCGCTCGGCGAGCGCGCCGTGACCGATCTCACGCCGTCCGGGGCTCCGCGCCGCTTTCGCTTCGCCGGTGGAGTAACCGGGCATATTGTACTGGTGCATATAGCGCTTGGTGTCCTCGTCGTCGATGCCGTCGAGGCGCTGCGCCTCGTCGATCGTGCCGAGGGTGGCGATGGTCAGGACCTGCGTCTGTCCGCGGGTGAAAAGACCCGAACCGTGGACACGGGGGAGCAGTCCGACCTCGGCGGCGAGCGGACGGATCTCGTCCATCGCACGCCCGTCGACGCGCTTCTTGTCCTCGATCAGCCAGCGGCGGACGATCTTCTTCTGAATCTTGTAGATCAGTTCGGGAAGCTGAACGTCGAGATCGGGATACTTCTCGATGAAGTTCGCCTTGATGTCCTCGACGATGGGCTGCAGTTTGGCGTCGCGGACGTTCTTATCGTCGGTGTCGAGCGCCTCCATGACCGCCTTCTCGCAGTAGGCGAAGATCTCGTCGAACATATCGTGGTCGAGTTCGCCCGACGCGTAGGCGAATTTGGGTTTGCCGATCTCGGAGATGATGTTGTTGACGAACTGAAGCAGACCGCGGATGACTTCGTGCGCCCGCATAATGGCGCCGAACATATCGTCGTCGGACACTTCCTTCGCGCCCGCCTCGATCATCACGACCTTCTTTTCGCTCGCGGCGACGGTCAGCTCGAGCACGCTCTTCTGGCGCTCCTCGGCGGTCGGGTTGACGACGTACTTGCCGTCGACCATGCCCATAAACACGCCGCCGATCGGGCCGTTCCACGGAATGTCGGAGATCGACAGAGCGATCGACGCGCCGATCATCGCGGTGATTTCGGGCGAGCAGTCGGGATCGACCGAGAGGACCTCGAGCGCGATCGAGATATCGTTGCGCAGATCCTTCGGGAAGAGCGGACGGATCGGACGGTCGATGACGCGGGAGGTCAGAACCGCCTTCTCGGAAGGTTTGCCCTCGCGTTTCAGGTATCCCCCGGGGATCTTGCCGACCGAATACATCTTCTCGTTGAAATCGACCGACAGCGGCAGGAAATCGATCCCGTCGCGGGGAGCCGCCGACGCGGTGGCGCAGGCGAGGATCGCCGTGTCGCCGTAACGGACGAGGCAGGAACCGTTGGCGAGCCCCGCCAGTTTGCCCGTCTCGACGACGAGGGGTCTGCCCGCAAAGTTGTAGCGGTAGACGCGGTAGTTGTCAAAAGACTTTACACTTGACTTCATGTTGTTTTCTCCTGTTCTTTTTATTTTTCCCGGACAGGAGGACATAGCACTTAAACAGTTTCCGAATCCTTCGACCCCTGTTTAACTGCTACCTCCGCCGACCCGGAATTGACCTTTTTCGTGAAATGTGGAAAGCGGCGGACGCCGTTTTCCACATTTCGTCCTTTTCGCGGACAGCGCCCCGCAGATTACTTGCGGAGACCGAGTTTTGCGACGATAGCGCGGTAACGGTTGATGTCCTTCTTCGCGAGGTACGCGAGAAGGTTCTTTCTGTGACCGACCATCTTGAGCAGGCCTCTCTGAGAATGGAAGTCCTTCGGATTCAGCTTCATGTGCTCGGTCAGGGTGTTGATCCGGCTGGTCAGAAGCGCGATCTGGACCTCGGGAGAACCGGTGTCGTATTCGCCGGTCTTGTTCTCTTCGATGATCTGCTGCTTGAGTTCCTTGTCCATCTTTTTTCACCTTTCTTTTTATTTGTCCCGTACCTCAGGGATCGGCGGGTGAAGCGGCGCCGCTATACGGCGCCCGTTATCCGAAAGCCGGGGAACGGGTCATACGCAGACTATTGTATCACGATTTTTTCGGTTTGTAAAGAGGTAATATAAATATTTTTATCTTTTCGCCGCCGGGCGGGGGGGTCCGGGACTTATTTTTTCCCCGAAACGTAGGGCCAGAGCGAGACGAGATAGTTGATCCCCGAGCCGACCGTGGTGATCGCCATCAGGGCGAGGAAGACATAGGCGAGGATATGCGTCGCCCCGAAATCCCCCATCGCCGGCTCCATCAGGATCACGACGACGGCGACGATCTGCGTGGTGGTCTTGATCTTTCCCCACCAGGAGGCGGGGACGACGACGCCGCGGCTGGCGACGACCAACCGGAGCGAGGTGACGCCGAGTTCGCGGAGCATCACGACGGCGGCGACCCACACGGCGATCCAGCGGATCCCGCCGTACAGGGGCGCCGTCAGGATGACGAGCAGGGCGCAGAAGATCATGAACTTGTCGGCGAGGGGGTCGAGGAACTTGCCGAAATCGGTGATGAGGTTATATTTCCGCGCGATCTTGCCGTCAAGCATATCGGTCAGCGACGTGACGATGAAGATCAGCGTCGGGACGAGACAGCACACGAGCGTCGTGATCCCGTCGATCTTCGGCAGGTAGAACGCCGCCGCCATAAAGACGGGGACCAGCGCCATTCGGAGCAGCGACAGGACGTTCGGGACGTTCAAGAGTTTGACCGGGGGTTTTTGCGTTTCGTTCATAATGATGTCCTCTCTTTCGGTTGGTTGCGTTCAGCGTTTCTTTTTGTCGGGTTTGGTCAGACACTCGCCGACGAGGTCGTAATCGAGGGCTTCGGTGATCTTCACCTCGACGAATGCCCCCGCGGGAACGCGGTAGGGCGCCGAGAAATAGACCTTGCCGTCGACGTCGGGGGCGTCGGCTTCGCTTCGTCCGTAGTGGGTGCCCGCCACGACGTCGTAACCCTCGCACAGAACGGGGACGGTCGAGCCGATCTTTTTTTTCTGGAGTTCGGCGCTGATCTCAAGCTGCGTCTGCATCAGGGTATCGTAGCGGTCCTGCTTGACCTGCTCGTCGATCTGATCGGGAAAATCCGCCGCCGGGGTCCCCTCTTCCCTCGAGTAGGAAAACGCGCCGAAGCGATCGAAGCGCGCCTCTTTCAGGAAGGCGCAGAGTTCGGTGAAGTCGGCGTCGGTCTCGCCCGGGAAGCCGACGATCGCCGTCGTGCGGACGGTGACGCCGGGAACCGTTTCGCGCACCCGTCGGACCGCGTCGCGGATCAGGGCGGCGTTGCCGTGGCGGTTCATTTTGGACAGGATCTTATCCGAAATATGCTGGATCGGCAGATCCATATAGTTCAGCAGCCGCGGGTTGTCGCGCATCTCGAAGAGCAGTTCGTCGGTGATCTTGTCGGGATAGCAGTAGAGGAGCCGGATCCACGGGATCGCCGTCTCGCGCGTGATCGCGCGCACCAATTCGGCGAGCGCGTATCTGCCGTAGAGGTCGAGCCCGTAGCGCGAGGTGTCCTGCGCGATCAGGTTCAACTCCTTCACCCCGATCGCCTCGAGTTCCTTCGCCTCGCGGACGACGTCCTCGATCGGGCGCGAGCGGAGCCGCCCGCGGATCGAGGGAATGGCGCAGTAAGTACAGCGGTTGTCGCACCCCTCGGCGATCTTGAGATACGCCGTATATTCGGGGGTCGTGACCAATCGCTCGCCGCCGAGCGGCGCGGCTTCCTTATCCTTGAAACTCTCGTATTTCTTCCCCTGCTCGACCGCGTTGAGAGCGGCGACGATCTCGTCGTAACTGCCGGTGCCGAGCACGGCGTCGACCTCGGGCATCTCCGCCATCACCTGCTCGCGGTAGCGTTCGGCGAGGCACCCGGTCACGACGATCCCCTTCAGGCGCCCGTGGGTTTTCAGCCACGCGACGTCGAGGATGTTGTCGATCGACTCCTGCTTGGCGGATTCGATGAAGCCGCAGGTGTTGACGACGACGACGTCGGCTTCGGTTTCGTCGGGGACGATCGTATAGCCTGCGTCGGAGAGTTTTTTCAGCATGACCTCGGTGTCGATCAGGTTTTTCGAGCAACCGAGCGACACGAAACCAACGTTTGTCATAAGCGATCCTTTTCTTTTATTTTCAGCGGAACAGGCGGCGGAAGCGCGCCCGGTATTTCACGCACCAGAGAACGATCAGGCGGGTGAGAAGAACGTCGAAGAGCAGGAAGACGACCTCCCAGAGCACGACGGTCAGAACCTTCATCCAGACCGACGCGGGGACCTCGAGCCCGAAAAAGCGGAGCCCGAGCCACGCCGCGGCGGCGGCGAGAGCGTTGCCGACGAGGAGTTTTAACAAAAAGGACGGGAGGCGCGGGAGTTTTTCAAGCCAATATTTGAGGATGGGCCAGATCCCGCCGAAAAAGACGTATTCGAGCGTGACGAAGCGCCCGGGAAGCAACAGAAACGAGAGCACCGACACCACGATATAGAGGAGCCAGCACCAGATCCCGCGGCACTCGATCAGAACCAGCGTGACGAAAAACGAGGCGACCATGACCGCCGCGAGGTCGAGCACGTCGAGAAGACTGCCGAGGAAAAGGAGCAATACCGAGAGCGCGGCGAGCACCGACGAGAGGGTCAGCGCGCGGACGGGTTTCATCGGCAGCCCCCGCAGAGGTTGCAGAGCAGGTTGGCAAGGCAGAGCGTGGTGCAGAAATCTGCGTCGCAGCAACCCGCGCTCTCGCGGCGATAGGCGCCCTCGTTGTAGTAGGTGCTGCCGTAGCCCGACGCAGAGCGGTTGAACATCTCCTTCGCCTGCTGATACTCTTCGTTGTCGGGGTCCATACCGCACGCCGTCTCGAGTTCGCGCATCGCGTCGTTCATCCAGCCGCGGTGCATCAGGACCACACTCTTTAAAAAGTGCCACTCGGCGCTCCGCTCGTTTTCGGGGATCCGCGAGAGGATGCCGTCGGCGGCGGCGACACGGCGCGCGTTGAGATGCCGACGCGCCTCGCAGTAGGCGGCGTAGTGCGGATCGTTCGGGTCGCCGCCCGTCCTGCCGGAACGGGTCTTGCCCGCACCGGGGCGGTAGCCCTCGCCGGTCTGTTCCCGCATCTTGGCGTCGATGCGCTCGTTCTTGATCGCGTCGTACGCCTCGTTGATCTCCTTCATCTTTTCGGTCGCGAGATCGGCGAGCGGGTTGTCGGCGGCGTAGTTGTCGGGATGGTATTTCCGCGCCAGTTTGCGGTAGGCTTCCTTGACCTCCTCGTCGGAGGCGGTGGGCGGGATCCCGAGGATCTGATAGGGGTCTTTCATCTTTGTTCTCCTTCCGGCTTTTCGCCGGGGGTGATCTCTTCGGTTTTCAGATAGGCGACGCGGCGCGGTAGCCCGATATAGAGGATATTGTCGGTGATCTCCGAGAAGTCGTCGCGTTTTGCGGGCAGGAGCGCGATCGCGCGCTCGAGCGCGGTGAGTTCGAGGAGCAGCGCCGTGTGGAGCGCGTTCTTCTCGCCGG
>CAMJDE010000089.1 GCA_946404295.1 uncultured Clostridia bacterium
GTTCCTGATGCTCGGCAACCTCTTCAACGTGTCGGGCGTGACCGAACGGCTCTCGAAGACCGCGCAGAACGAACTCATCAACATCATCACGATCTTCCTCGGCGTGTCGGTCGGGGCGACGGCGAACGCCGAAAACTTCCTCTCGCTCTCGACGATCAAGATCATCGTGCTCGGGCTCTCCGCCTTTATCCTCGCGACCTGCGGCGGACTTCTGCTCGGGAAACTGATGTGCTTCCTCACCAAAGGCAAGATCAATCCGCTGATCGGCTCCGCCGGCGTGTCCGCCGTTCCGATGGCGGCGCGCGTCTCGCAGGACGTCGGACGGCGTGAGAACCCCGCGAACTTCCTTCTGATGCACGCGATGGGTCCGAACGTCGCCGGGGTGATCGGTTCCGCCGTCGCCGCGGGCGTGTTCCTTATGTGGTTCTGATAATTCGTTTTCCGAAAGGATCAAGATATGGCAAAGAAAGTGCTGATCACCGAAACCGTGCTGCGCGACGCGCACCAGTCGCTCGCCGCGACGAGAATGACGACCGAGGAGATGATCCCCGCCCTCGAAAAACTCGACGCCGTGGGCTATCATTCGCTCGAAGCGTGGGGCGGCGCGACCTTTGACTCCTGCTTGCGTTTCCTGCACGAGGACCCGTGGCAGCGTCTTCGCGTTATCCGCGATCACGTCAAGAATACCAAACTTCAGATGCTCTTCCGCGGGCAGAACATCCTCGGCTACCGGCATTACGCCGACGACGTGGTCGAGTATTTCGTGCAGAAGTCGATCGCCAACGGCATCGACATCATCCGCATCTTCGACGCGCTGAACGACCCGCGCAACCTCGAGACGGCGATCCGCGCCACGATCAAGGAGGGCGGACACGTGCAGGCGGCGATCTCCTACACGACCTCCCCCGTGCATACCAACGAGTTTTTCGCCGCCTACGCGAAGCAACTCGAGGAGATGGGCGCGAACTCGATCTGCATCAAGGATATGGCGGGGCTGCTCAAGCCCTACGAAGCAGAGACGCTGGTCCGCACGCTGAAAGAGACGGTCAAGATCCCGATCCAACTGCACACCCACTACACGGCGGGGCTTGCCTCGATGACCGTGATGAAGGCGATCGAAGCCGGGGTCGACGTGGTGGACACCGCGATCTCGCCGCTCGCGATGGGCACGTCCCAGCCGCCGACGGAGCCGCTGGTCGCCGCGCTTGCGGGAACCCCCTACGACACCGGGCTTGACCTTGAAAAACTGAACGAGGTCAGCCGTCACTTCACAACCATCCGCGAAAAGTACCTCGCGTCGGGCTTGATCGACCCGAAGGTCCTGAAGGTCGACGTGAACGCCCTGCGCTATCAGGTGCCGGGCGGGATGCTCTCGAACCTGGTTTCGCAGCTCAAGATGGCGGGCAAATCCGACCGGCTGAACGAGGTGCTCG
This sequence comes from uncultured Clostridia bacterium, assembly GCA_946404295.1. Lineage (GTDB taxonomy): Bacteria > Bacillota > Clostridia > Oscillospirales > CAG-272 > UBA1740. The sequence continues at coordinate 1,434 of CAMJDE010000089.1, forward strand.
CCGAGGTGCCGCGCGTCCGCGCCGACGCCGGGTATCCCCCGCTCGTCACCCCGACCAGTCAGATCGTCGGCACGCAGGCGGTCAATAACGTCCTCTTCTCCGACGAGGGGAGATATTCCCGCACGACCAAGGAATTCCGCGGTCTGCTTCGCGGCGAGTACGGCAAATGCCCCGGCAAGATCGACCCGAAGTTCCGCAAACAGATCATCGGCGACGCCGAACCCATCGAATGCCGTCCCGCCGACCTGATCCCCGCCGAGATGGACGAACTGAAAAAGAAGGTCGCGCCGTGGGCGGAACAGGAAGAGGACGTCCTCTCCTACGCGCTGTTCGAGCAGGTCGCCGTCAAGTTCTTCGAGTACAGGAAGCAGCAGAAGTACGGATTGGATTCAAACGCCGATCCGCAGTTAGGGCTCCACTCGGTGTAAGGGCGCGCGCATACGGCACAGGACGGAAAACAAAAAGGAAAGAATATAAAAACCGTTGATGCTTTTCGCTCTGTAACTGTTCTCTGCATAGCAAAACGCAATAGAGGTTGTAACCCGCTCGCGGTCGCGAACGGGTTTCTTCTTTTTGTTTGTATTTTTGTTTTCCTCTCGCCGTTTGCGACCTCTCGCAGTATATAGATACAGCTTCGGATCGCAAACGACGACCCTGCACTCGCCTGCGCGCGCCTGACAACTTGAGCTGGCGCGGGTGGGTTGAAGAAATGTGACCAAACGAGCCGCCCGCGCATTTCTGCGCGGGCGGCATCCTTCACGGGGTTTGGAGGTCGGGTTTGATCAGGACGAGGATCGTGCCGTCCTGTCTGAAATACTCGACGTAACCGTTTTCCTGCAGGCGGGCGATCTGTTTTTCCTGCTTTTCGTCGACGCCGTAACGGATATCGAAACAGTAGTAGTCGCAATCGGTCTTGATCAGTCCGTTTTTCGTGTGGTAGGTGGTCTCGTAGAGTTCGGTGTGGTCGACGAGATGCGGGACGAAGAAGGTCGACGCGGCGACCGACGCGTCCTTCGGGATCGCGTCCAGCGTTTCGGTGATCGTGTCGTGCTTATCTTTCCACGCCTTCATGTGGTCGGCGTTCGCCCCGATCATCGGGAACACGAGGATCGAGAAGGCGAGGACGCAGGCGGCGGCGGAAAAGAGGATCGACCCGAGGGCGAAGGGACGCGCGCGGGTAAGGTCGGTAAGGTTCAGGGTCGCCGAGAAGAAGAGGAAGGCGATGATCCCGAAACTGTACTGAAAGTTGATATTCGGTTGGTAGACGTACATCGTCAGGAGATTTAAGAGCAGAGGCGAGAGCAGGAGCCAGCGCGACGGGCGGCGCGTGACGCAGGGCAATCCCGCGAGGGGCAAAATCAGAGCGGCGACGTACTTGAACTTATCGGCGTTCCGCGCCGTCGTCGAAAAGATCTGCGTCAGGACGTAGCCGGGGTTGGTAAAGACGGTCAGAACGACCGAGAACAGCCCCTCTTCCCCGTCCGGGACGAGGTTGGCGTAGCGCCAGTTCATCACGCCCTCTCCGTTCGCCTTCATCAGGTGCGAGACGAGAAGGAAGTAGCCGAGCGAGAGGACCATCAGGGGGAGCGCCGTTTTCCACCGCTTCTCGGAGACGAGAAGCCAGACGGCGAAGATCAAGAGATAGACGAAAGCGTCCTCCTTCACCGCGAGGGTCAGAGCCGCGAAGAGGAAGAACGGGATCGGGCGGCGGCACTCGGAGAACCAAAACGTCCAAAGCAGGAGCGGGAGCAGAAAACAGTTCTCGTGGAAATCGTAGAAGCAGCCGGTCCCGATCGCGGGATAGGCGGCGAAGGCGAGCGCGAGCAGGACGAGGAGCGGGTTTGACAGTCCGCGCCGACGTGCGATCAGCAGCAGCGGGATCACCCCGGAATAGAGGATCACCGCCTGCCCGACCGCGAGCGTGATCGGCGTGCGGAACACGAAATAGAACGGCAGGAGCAGATAGAGGATCGGCGAGGTATGCACGGCGAAATGCGAGAGCGCGCCGTCTCGCTCGACCGTGGTGACGGGGGCGCCGGTCTTCGCCATATTCTCGAACATCTGACAGAAGATGCCGAAATCGAAGTTGGGCGCCGAGTAGCCGAGATAGCGCATCACGCCGATCGCGGCGACGACGCCGCCGAAAAGAACCGAGACGGCGACGCCGAAAACCAGGACCGGGGCAAAGCGCCCGCGGTTGGGCGCAAGCGCGGCGGGCGGCTCCGCTTCTTCCTTCTCGCGGAAGGTCGAGACGACGCGGAGAAGGATCGGAACGAGGAACGTGAGGGCGGCAAAGAGAACGGGATAGTCCCCGACCCCCTCGACGTTCGAGAGCAAGATCCCCGAAAGGATCAGATACTCGACGAGAAGAACCGTCGAAACGATCCGCCGCCCGAACCTGCAAAGCCCGATCAGTTCGGTGTAAACGACGACGAAGAAGAGCGTCGTCAGGACACCGAGGGCGATCTCGCCCGGGCTGCGCATCCAATCGGACACGCGAGAGAGAACGCCGGGCAGTCCGTCGGGATCGGAAAAGAGAAGGACGAAGAGCGAAAGGTCGATCCAAAAAAGCCAGCCGGAAAACGCCGACGACAAAAAGTCGCCGACGTCGTATCCGTAGCGGAAAGTCCTGCTCTTCTGCATCGTCGTTCCCTCTTATTTTTTCAGTTCGAGCGTCCTTTGATAGGCGGCGCGGACGGCGTTCATCGCGGCGGAGCGGAAGCCGCCCTCCTCGAGCGTGCGCACGCCGGCGATGGTGGTTCCCCCGGGGCTGCAGACGGCGTCCTTGAGTTCGCCGGGGTGGCGCCCGGTCTCCAGCACCATTTTCGCCGATCCCTCGAGCATCAGGGCGGCGAACTTCTGCGCGTCGGCGCGGGTCAGACCGCACTCGACCCCCGCGTCGGCAAGCGCCTCGACGAAGAGGTAGGCGAACGCGGGTCCGCAGCCCGAGACGGCGGAGGCGGCGTCGATCTTGTCCTCGGCGAGCGGGCAGAGCGCGCCCGCGCCGGCAAAGCCGGAAAGGAACGCGTCAAGCGCGTCGTCCGAAACGCATGCGTTCTTGGCGTAGAGGATCAGTCCACGTCCGACGGCGCAGGGCGTATTCGGCATAATGCGGATGATCGGATTTTTCGCAAAGGTTTTTTCGATCGCCGCGATCGAGATGCCCGCCGCCATCGAAACGACGACGGTCGAGGGCGGGACAAGCGAAGCGATCTTGTCAAGCAGCCCCGGAAGGACCTGCGGCTTGACCCCGAGGACGAGGAAGCGGCAGGACGAGGGGATCGCGTCAAGCGAGAGCACGGCGTCGCCGTACTTTTCACGGAAGGCGGCGGTCTTCTTATCGTCGAGGTCGCAGACGGCGACCTTCCCCTTCGGCAGGGCTTTCGAGACCTGTTCGGCGAGGGCGCCGCCCATATTGCCGACCCCGATAAAACCGAATTCGTATTGCATGGTAATCTCCTTATCGGATCTGTCCGTTTCCGCGGATCAGGTATTTGTAGGTGTTGAGTTCCTCGAGCCCCATCGGTCCCCGGGCGTGCATCTTCTGGGTCGAGATGCCGAGTTCGCAGCCCAGCCCGAACTCGCCGCCGTCGGTAAACCGGGTCGAGGCGTTGTGGTAGACCGCCGCGCTGTCGACCTCGCGAAGGAACCGTTCGGCGTTTGCTTGGTTCTCGGTGACGATCGCCTCGCTGTGGTGGGTCGAGTGCTTCGCGATATGAGAGATCGCCTCGCCGACGTCCGACACCACGCCGACCGCGAGAATATAGTCAAGGTATTCGGTGTCGAAGAGCGCGCCGTCTGCGGGTTTCATCCCGAGGATCTTTGCCGCCCGTTCGTCGGGGCGGAACGCGACCGGGACAAGTCCCTTGTCGCTCCGTTCCTTCGTCAGACGGGCGTAGATCGCGGGCAAAAACGTCGGCGCGATCGCCTCGTGCACGAGCAATACTTCCGCGGCGTTGCAGACCGAGGGGCGCGAGGTTTTGGCGTTGTCGACGATCAAGAGCGCCTTGTCGGGATCGGCGTATTCGTCGACGTAGACGTGGCAGATCCCCGTCCCGGTCTCGATGCACGGGACGAGCGCCTGCTCGACGCAGGTGCGGATCAAGCCCGCCCCGCCGCGCGGGATCAGGAGATCGACCCGTCCGACGGCTTTCATCAGTTCGAGGGAACTTGCCCGGTCGGTATCCTCGACCACCGCGACAAGATCGGCGGGCAGCCCGGCTTTGGTCAGCCCCGCGCGGAGCGCGTCCCCTACGGCGCGGGCGGAGCGAGCCGCCTCTTTCCCGCAGCGGAGAACGGCGACGTTCCCGCTCTTCAGAGTGAGCGCGGCGACGTCGGAGGTGACGTTCGGGCGGCTCTCGTAGATGACGGCGACTACGCCGAAGGGCACCGAGACCCGCTCGATCGTAAGCCCGTTCGGGCGCTTGACCGAAGAGAGCGTCCGTCCGACCGGGTCGGGCAGGTCCGAGACGTCCCGGAGCCCCTGCGCCATCCCTTTGATGCGGGCGGCGGAAAGCGAGAGGCGGTCGATCATCACGTCGGGGATCACGCCCCGCGCCGCCTCGACGTCCCCGGCGTTGGCTTCGAGGATCGCGGGGGCAGACGCCTCGAGTTCGTCCGCCATCAGGCGGAGCGCCCGGTTCTTCTCGTCGGTTGTCAGCAGCGCCGCTTTGCTTTTGACCGCGTTCGCTGAGGAAAGGATCTCACTTGTGGTTCTCATCGTTACCTCGCAAGAAAAAGCGTTCCGACGTCGCGCCCTTCGAGCGCGTCATAGATCTTCGTCGGGTCGGAGCCGAGCAGGACGGTCATCGGGATCCCGTTCGCCGTGACGATCTCCGCCGCCTCGAGCTTGGTCTGCATCCCTCCGCGGCCGCGGTCGGTCCCCGCCCCGCCGACAAGCGAGCGGATACGGTCGTCGATCACGTCGACCCGGTGGATCAGCGAGACGGGTTTATCGCCTCTCGGATCGCCGTCGTACAGTCCCTCGACGTCCGAGAGAATGATCAGCTGATCGGCTTCGCAGAGGACGGCGACCAGCGCCGAGAGCGTGTCGTTGTCGCCGAAGACCTTTTTCGCCGTCTCGATCTGCGCGTAACTGACCGAGTCGTTTTCGTTCACGATCGGGATGATCCGGTTTTCGAGCAGCGCGGAAAAGGTGTTTTTCAGGTTTTGCTTTTTCTCTTCGGTCAGAACGTCCTCGCCGGTCAGCAAAATCTGCGCCGTGAGAATACCGTATTCCGAAAAGAACTTGTCGTACAGGTGCATCAGCTCGCATTGTCCGACGGCGGCGCACGCCTGTTTCATCCGGATCTCTTTCGGGCGCTCCGGCAGGCGCATTTTGGAGACGCCCACCGAGATCGCTCCCGAGGAGACGAGGATCACCTCGTCGCCGCCGTTCTCGACCTCCGAGAGCACCTGCGTCAGTTTGTCCATGATCCGAAGATCGACCGATCCGTTTTCGTTCGTTAAGGTCGAGGTGCCGACCTTGACGACGATCCTTCTTTTTCCGTTCTTCATCGTTAAACCGTCCTGAATGATATACAAAGATATCATAATATAATCCGCCCGAAAAGTCAAGAAAAAAAGTGGCGCCGAACGGTTTTTTCGTTCTTTTTGTTGACAAAAAAAGCGTCGCGGCGTACAATAGACGGGAAATCGAGAGAAAGAAGAGAACCGAAATGTCAGAGATCCTTGAAATCGTGATGGTCGTCGCGTTCGGCGCGTCCTGGCCGCTGAACGTCGTCAAATCCTACCGCGCACGGACGACGAAGGGACAGAGTCTTCCCTTCCTTTGCCTGATCTTCTGCGGCTATATCGCCGGGATCGCGGCGAAGTTTTCAAACGAGGCGTATATGA